>USOM01000011.1 GCA_900556345.1 uncultured Clostridium sp.
ATATGGAAGGAGCAAAAGTTTAAGCTAGTTTAATTTATGTAATTTATAAATGGAATATGCAAAAAAGCTACCATAAATTTATGATAGCTTAAATATTTTTACATAAACATAATTTTTATCACAAGAAGAAGTTATTTTTATAGTACTTCCAGTGTTATTAACAAATTTAAAATCATAAGAACCATAAGCTACAGCAGCATCTTTTCCTTTAGATACATAAGGAACGGTATTGCTGTGTTCGTGCTTTTCTGTAACTTTTAAATCGGGAATTTTAAGCACAGCATTATATAAGGTAGAACTTACTTGGCAGTTGCCACCGACCTAAAGCTTCAATTTTTTCTCCACCTTGAAAAACATCTGCTTTTTTATATCCCTTAGAAGATGTGGCTTTTCCAACTGTATTACAAAATGAAAAAGTTTGACCATTTTCTATAGTAGTATCATTTAAACTAGAACATGTTATTGAAATATTATTTTGCCTGTCAGAATCTTTTGTATAAATTTTTGTAGTAAAACTTGCGATTTCTGTTTCGATAGGGGAAGCGGATTGTTCTGAGTTATTTTCATTAGAAGTATTCTGAAATCTAGAAGAATTATCAGAAGGAGCCTCAGAATTTTGATTTGTTTCATTAGAACCGTATATTATTGGTAATTTCATTAATGGTAGAATTATCATTTGCAGAAACTCTTGTAGAGTTATATGGAAAATTATTCAAATTTGAATTGTTAGAATTTGCTGATGTATTACGCTTATAAAAATAAAAGCCTAAAACACAACCAATTAAAATAAAACCAATAATTATAAAAATATATACTTTTTTCAATTTTACCCCTCCAGCATTTTTAATGTATTATGCACATTTTTTTGCAAAAATATTACATTTATATTACATTTTTTAAAAACTATTGAAAACGGAGAAAATATAGGATAAAATAATAAAAAACTAAGGAGGAAAAATTATGAAAAATAAAAAACAAGAAAAATTACCATTAATATATCTATTAGGAATGCCAATTATATTTATAGTTGCTAACTTTTTAGCAAGAACACATGTTGAAATTTTAGGTTCACCTTTATATTTTAGTGTATTACTATATCCTTTAACATATTTATTATCAGGATTAATAGTAAAAAAGGCAAGCTACAAAAAAAGTCTCTTAATTATGGCAGTAACATTAATAACTGCAGCATTAACATATGTAATACAATGGGCATTATTAAGTTCAATGGACTATTTTGTTATGATTTATTCATTTTTATCATTTTTAATAGGACAATTAATATTTATATATACTTATGATTTTTTAAGAAAAATAAATAAAGATACTTATGGATGGGTATTTATATTATTTTTGGCAGTAAGTGCTATAGATAATGCATTTTTCGGAGCTATTATAGAAGGACAATATATAAGTTTATCAATTCTAGTAAGAGTTATATACGTTGTTGTAGTACCAGCAGTTTTAGCTAGAAAAACAGAAAGAAAAAAATAATAAATAAAAAAAGAAATATTTGAAAAAATATTTCTTTTTTTGTTTCTTTATGTTACAATGAAAAAGATAAATTAAAGAAAGGATGAAACAAAATGAAAAGCTATTTAGTTCTAGAAAATGGAGAAATTTTTGATGGAGAAAGAATAGGATATAACGCAGATGTAATATTCGAAGTAGTATTTAATACATCAATGACTGGCTATTTAGAAATATTTACAGACCCATCATATAGTGGACAAGGAGTAGTAATGACATACCCATTAATAGGAAATTATGGATTAACATTAGAAGACAAAGAATCAGCAAAACCTTGGGTAAAAGCAGTATTTGTTCACGAATTAGCAGAAGTAGAAAGTAATTTTAGATCAAAATTACATATTGACAAATTTTTAAAATACAACAAAATTCCCGGATTACAAGGAGTAAATACAAGAAAACTTACAAAGGTATTAAGAGACAATGGAACAATGAGAGGAATGTTAACTGACGATATTTCTAACATTGACGAAATAATAGAAAAAACAAAAAATTATAAAGTTACTAATGTTGTTGAAAAAGTAACATCCAAAACAATCTATGAAATAGGCGATGGAAAAATAAATATTGGCCTATTAGATTTTGGTTCAAAACAAAATATTATAAATTCACTAGTAAAAAGGAATTGCAAGATAACAGTATTTCCTGCTAATACTAGTTCTAAAGAAATTTTATCAAGAAATTTTGCAGGTCTTGTATTATCAAATGGTCCAGGTGACCCTGAAGATAATGTGACCACAATCCAAACAATCAAAGAAATATATGAAAGCAATTTTTCAAATCCAATACTTGGAATATGTTTAGGACATCAACTTATGGGATTGGCAACAGGATGCAAAACATATAAATTAAAATATGGACATAGAGGACCTAATCATCCTGTAAAAAATATAGAAAAAGACAGAATTTTTATAACATCACAAAACCATGGATATGCAATAGACGAAAAAACTGTAAATCCTCAAATTGCAGTAGTATCAGATATAAATATGAATGACGGAACAGTTGAAGGATTAAAATATTTGAAAAAAGATATTTATACAGTTCAATTCCACCCAGAAGCATGCCCAGGACCAGAAGATAATAGCTATATTTTTGATGAATTTATTGAAAGAATAGAAAAAAATTAAATAAAACCTTGCATTTTTTTGATAATTTGAGTATAATATGAGTATAGAAAAGATTGATAACAATTCTTTTCAAATAAATAAAGTTTTTTAAAGATTTTTAAGATTCATTAAATCAAAAAAATGTAGAGGCGGCGACCTCTACATTTTTTGTTACCCCAAAATATCTTTAATCAATTTAATGATTTCAAGAAAAGTTTTAAAACTTTTCATAAAAATATTAATATTAATTTTTTTCTTTTGTTGTTGTTTTTTAAGATTTTTATGATGCATTAAATCACCTCCCTTTAATAACTAAAGAAAGAGGGGCAACGCAAACTATTATACAATGATTAAGAAGAAAAGTAAATAAAAAGGAGAATCAAAATGCCAAAAAATAAAGATATAAAAAAAGTATTAGTAATAGGTTCAGGACCAATAATAATAGGACAAGCAGCAGAATTTGACTATGCTGGAACTCAAGCCTGTAGAGAATTAAGAAAAGAAGGAATTGAAGTTGTTTTAATAAACTCAAACCCTGCAACAATAATGACAGACAAAGAAATGGCAGATGAAATATATATTGAGCCAATAACAGTAAAAACAGTAGAAAAAATAATTAGAAAAGAAAAGCCAGATAGTATTCTTCCAAATTTAGGAGGACAAACAGGTTTAAATATAGCAATGGAACTGTATGAAAGAGGCTTCTTAAAAGAAAATAATGTAAGACTACTTGGAACATCGCCAGAAGGAATAAAAAATGCAGAAGATAGACAAGCTTTTAAAGATATGATGGAATCTATAAATGAACCTTGTATTGCAAGTAAAGTTGTTACAGATGTAGAAGATGCAGTAGAATTTGCAAATAAAATAGGTCTTCCAGTAATTGTAAGACCTGCATATACATTAGGTGGAACAGGTGGTGGAATTGCACATACCGAGGAAGAATTAAGAGAAATTGCATCAAGTGGTTTGTATTTATCAAGAGTACATCAAGTATTGATAGAAAAATGTATATCTGGATGGAAAGAAATTGAGTATGAGGTAATGAGAGATTCAAAAGGAAACTGCATAACAATATGTAATATGGAAAATATAGACCCTGTTGGAGTACATACTGGTGACAGTATAGTTGTTGCACCATCTCAAACATTAGCAGACAAAGAATACCAAATGCTTCGTACATCTGCTATAAAAATAATATCAGCATTAAAAATAGAAGGTGGATGTAATGTACAATTTGCTTTAAATCCAAATAGTTTTGAGTATGCGGTAATTGAGGTAAACCCTAGAGTAAGTAGGTCATCAGCATTAGCATCTAAAGCAACTGGTTACCCTATTGCAAAAGTATCTAGTAAAATTGCAATTGGATATACCTTAGATGAAATAAAAAATGAGGTAACTGGCAAAACTTATGCGTGTTTCGAGCCAGTACTTGATTATGTAGTTGTAAAAATTCCAAAATGGCCATTTAATAAATTTAGGACAGCGTCAAAAGAGCTTGGAACTCAAATGAAAGCAACAGGTGAAGTAATGGCAATTGCACCATCAATAGAACAAGGTTTGATGAAAGGTATTCGTTCTTTAGAGGAAAATTTGGACTCACTAGAAATGCCAAAATTAAAGGGAGATTCAACAGAAAAGATTTTAGAACAGCTAAAAGTAGTTGATAATGAACGTATTTGGGTAATTGCAGAGAGTTTAAGACGTGGAATTACAATAGATGAAATACATAATATTACAAAAATAGATAAATTCTTTATAAATAAAATAGATAGATTAGTAAGAATGGAAGATGAGCTTCAAAATAAAAAATTGACACCAGAATTACTATTAAAAGCTAAAAAAATGGGATACACAGATAAAGTAATTTCAAGACTTACAAAAATAAAAGAAGAAGATATTAAGAAAAAAAGACAGGAAAATGGAATAATTGCAAACTTTAAACTAGTTGATACTTGTAGTGCAGAATTTGAGGCAAAAACGCCATATTATTATTCGTCTTATGATGATGAAAATGAAAGCATAGATTCCAAAAATCCCAAAAAGATAATGGTTTTAGGTTCTGGTCCAATAAGAATAGGACAAGGCATAGAGTTTGACTATTGCAGTGTTCACAGTGTTTTAGCACTTAAAAAACTTGGATATGAAACAATAATAGTAAACAATAACCCAGAAACAGTAAGCACAGATTTTGACATTGCAGACAAATTATATTTTGAACCGCTAACGCCAGAAGATGTAGAAAATATAGTAAATGTAGAACATCCTTATGGAGCAATAGTTCAATTTGGAGGTCAAACCGCTATAAAACTTACAAAGGCATTACACGAAATGGGAGTTAAGATTTTAGGAACTGGGGAAGTTGATATGGATAGAAGTGAGGATAGAGAATTATTTGATGAAGCATTAGAACATTGTAAAATTTTACGTCCAAAAGGAGAAACAGTTTATACAGCAGAAGAAGCAAAGGCAGTTGCAAATAGACTAAAATATCCAGTACTTGTTAGACCATCATATGTACTTGGAGGTCAAGGAATGGCAATTGCATATGATGACAAAGATATTGAAAGATTAATTTCAGATATAAATGAAATTGTACAAGAACACCCAATTTTGGTAGATAAATATATGCAGGGAAAAGAAATGGAAGTTGATGCAATTTCAGATGGAGAGAATGTTCTAATTCCTGGTGTTATGGAATTACTTGAAAGAGCTGGAGTTCATTCAGGAGATAGTATATCAGTATATCCAACAAGTATAATTGAGCAAAAATATATTGATAAAATAGTAGATTATACGAAACGAATTGCTAAAGAACTAAATATAATTGGATTGTTTAATATTCAATTTATAATATGTGAGGGAGAGGTTTATATAATTGAAGTAAATCCAAGAGCAAGCAGAACAATTCCTTATATAAGCAAGGTTACAGGACTTCCTGTTATAGATGTTGCAACAAGAGTTATTTTAGGGGAAAAACTAAAAGATATTGGATATGGAACAGGTGTATATAAAAAATCTGATTATGTTGCAGTAAAAATGCCAGTATTCTCGTTCCAAAAACTAAAAAATGCAGATACATCTTTAGGTCCTGAAATGAAGTCAACAGGTGAGGTTTTGGGAGTTAGTAAACACTTTAGCCAAGCTATTTTGAAAGCTTTTATTGCAAGTGGAATTGATGTTACAAATAGAGGTAAGATTTTAGTTACTGTAAATGATAAAGATAAACCAGAGATTTTGCCAATTGTTGAAAAACTAGCAAATGAAGGGTATGAGATTTATGCTACTTCTGGAACTGCTAGGTTCTTTAAGGATAATGGATTGGAGAATGTAATAGTTGTACCTAAGATTTGGGAGGGTACAAATAGTATTCCAGATTTGATTCATTCTGGTAAATTGGCATTTATTATTAATACTCCTACTAAAGGTAAAGAATCTAATAGAGATGGATTCAAAATTAGAAGAATGGCAGCTGAAAGTAAAGTCCCTTGTTTTACAGCAGTTGATACAGTTAGCGGATTTTATGATGCTATTGCTAAAGGATTTAAGGAAGAGGATTTGGAAGTTGTTGATATTGCTAAGATTTAGATTTTTAGTTAATTGAAGAGAAGAGTCGCTTTGAGGTCGTTTGGACTTTGAGGCGATTTTTTTAATTATTACAAAAAGTACATAAATATAAATACATATAAAATGTCGTTGGGATTGGAATTAATTAATAAAAATGCGTAAAAAACACTGATATTACAGCAGTTTTTCTTTTGTGTTACATTTAGTATAAAATGTTGAACTAAAGCAACTATGATGGTAAAATTAAGATAGCGTATCCACTAGAGATAGAAATGAATAAAATTTGAAAGGAGCAAATTTAAAAATGAAAAAAATTGCAAATAACAGGGGTATAACGCTAATTGCTTTAATTGTAACAATAATAGTACTTTTAATATTAGTAGGTATAAGTGTTAGTATGCTAACAGGGCAGAATGGAATACTGAACAAAGCCGCAGAAGCAAAAGAAAAAACAGAAGTAGCACAAAAAGAAGAACAAACAAAACTTGCAGTAATGTCATCAATTGGAACAGATGGATTAATTAATTTAAACCAACTAAAAACAGAAATTGAAAGACAAGGCGGAAGTATAGCAGGAACAACATTTCCCGTTGCAGTAACAACTGGAAATACATCATACCAAGTTGACCAATATGGAAATGTAACCAAAGAAACAAAAAATGAAAACATCGAAGAAAATTGGACAGTTGCAGATATTAGCAATAACAATGACGATTGGTATGCGTATAAAGATAGCACAGGAAAAAAATCACAAGTAAATGCACCAAAACTTGCAAATGGAATGACGGCAATAAAGTATAATTCAGATGTAAATGGAAGCAGATGGGCAAATGCAGCTACAAAAGATGGAAGTATGTGGGTATGGATACCAAGATATGCCTATAAAATAACATATAAAAACAAAGACAATAAAAGTGAAGGTGGAACTATAGATATAGCATTTTTGAAAGGTACAACAAATGATTTTTTAGATAGTAGTATTCAAGGAGAGGTGGAAACTAGTATAAGTAATGTGACATATGCAGAAAATGCAAATGGAACAAAATCACAGAACCAATGGCTATTAGAGCCAGCTTTCACATTTGGGGATGAGAATATAGAGGGATTTTGGTTTGCAAAATTTGAGGCAAGCAATATTGATGGATATGGAGATGATGCATCAACAGCTAATAATGCAAATTTAACTATGAGAATAAAACCTAATGTTACAAGTTGGAGAAACATTACTGCAGCAAATATTTTTACAGCTTGTTTGAATTTAACAAATAGTACAAATTATAAGACATACTTTAATAATGTAAGTAATGTTGATACACACATGACTAAAAATGTTGAATGGGGAGCTGTAGCATATCTTGCACATAGTAAATTTGGATTGAATGGAAAAGAAATAGGAACAAATGCAAATAGCGGTTATAAAACAGGAATTGGAAATGATGGAAGTTCTGTATATAATACAGAAGTTGGAGAAAATTCAAGTACAACTAAAAATATATATGGTATATATGATATGTGTGGAGGAGCTTATGAATATGTGGCGGCTTGCTACCAAAAGGAAAATGTAATTAAGTTAACTGGAAACTCTGATTATATAAGTAAATATATAGATGTGTATGACAAATATAGTTCTTCAAAATTTGGAGATGCAGTATTTGAAACATCTTCTGATAACTCAGGTTCAAATTCTTGGTTTTCAGATTATTCGAGTTTTTTTGATTCGTCTAGCTCTGTTTTAATTCGTGGAGGCTACTATAATAGTGGTTCAAATGCAGGTCTGTTCTTCTTCAGCTGTCTTGATAGCTCTAGCGGCATATACAACGGTTTCCGCCCAGTCTGCATAGTAAAATAAATATTTACACTGTAACACAGATATAAAAAAATAAATAAATAACAGATTTTTAATATTAAAAATAACCAACAAATAAAAATTATAATAAATTCCAAGATGGTGTAGGACCTCAAAATTCTACACCATCAATTTTTTCTAACAAACTAAAAAGGATATAAGGTTTTGAATTATCTTATATCCTTTTTAGGTTTTCAAACTCGTTTAATTAAAAATTATAAATTATAAATTATTTATTTTGTCAGCTGTAATACTTTGAGCATACATTTGGCTACAATAAAATAAAAAAGTGGTTATATATGTAACTAGACTACGAGTGTTACATAAAAATTACATTACATTAACAAATGAATAACATTGCAAAAAAGAATTGAAAATGTGTACAAAATATGATTAAATGAAACTACAGGATGTGATATAAGTTTTGATTGCATAATAATTTGAAAAATGAATAAATTAAATGACGGAGGAAAAGAAAATGAATTTTAAGAATAAAGGTGGAATTACGCTTATAGCTTTGGTTGTAACGATAATTGTTTTGTTAATTTTGGCTCGGTATTAGTATAAGTATGCTGACAGGCCAGAATGGAATATTAAATAGAGCAACAGAGGCAAAGGAAAAAACAGAAACAGCAAGTAAAGACGAAAAAAGAAAATTAGCACAAGCGGAAGCTTTAATGAATACAGATGAGACAACATATAAAGGTATTACATTACCAGAAGGATTTGTTCCGACTAAAATTGAAGGAGAGGATTCTATTGATGATGGATTGGTTATAACTGATGGATATGGAAATGAGTATGTTTGGGTGGAAGTCCCTAAAACGACAGAAGTATATTCAACTGCAGGATTAAGTGTGACAGATTTTTCAGACGAAGAATATGGAAAGATAGAATCAGATTTACATTCATATACTGGTATTTATAGAAAAGAACCGAACTATAAGGATAAATGGTATGATGCAAGTGGAGACTTAAATGAGACAAATAAATTAGATTGGTATCAGAGTGAAAAAGATTATAATATAGCAAAGCAAAAAATGTTAAAAAGTGTATATCAAAATGGTGGCTTTTGGGTAGGGAGGTATGAAGCAGGAATTGAAGTAAATAGAAAAGAATCTGGTAATGTAACTGAAGTACCGTTATCAAAACAAAATTTATACCCATATAATTATGTGACAAGGACAGAGGCAAAGAAATTAGCGGAACAAATAAATTCAGGAAGTTATACAAGTAGTTTAATGTTTGGGGTACAATGGGATTTGGTGTTAAAGTTTATAGAGGAAAAGACAGTTAGTAAGGCAAATGAAGCAAATAGGAAAAACGTTAGAGAAATAATAGAAAAAACGTTGAATAATGATAGTACCGATATAGGAAATTACAATAATAATTTATGGAATATAACCAACATTAATGCAAAATATTCAATAGATTATGGAAATAATTTTAATGTATTTCCATATAAAAAAACATCAACGTCAGATGTATTACTGACGACAGGAGCATATGAAAAATTTTTATTAATTAATATATATGACGTAGCAGGAAATTTAGGTGAATGGACGTTGGAAAAAAATTCTGATGATAGTAGTCCGTGTGTCGTAAGTGGCGGTTCCTATTGTAACAATGGATCGAATAGCTCAGCCAATCATCGTTTTACATATGATACATCTTATAATGACTTTGGTATTGGTTTCCGCATCGGTCTTTGGAAATAACCTTATATACAAATCAAAACAAAAAATATCCAAGAATAAAACTTTCTAGAATATTTTTATTTTTTACAAAAAAATATTGTATTTTTCGACAATCTATAATAAAATAAAAAACACATAACGAAAGAAGAAAGGGAAGGTAGTATAAAAAAGGCAATATATGTAGAAAACTTTTTTTAACTAGCATACTAAAAAAGACAAAAAAACCAAAGGACAAGTAGTAAAATGTTATTAAAAAAAGAAGAGGTGGTAAAAGTGTTTCAAAACATAACTGAAACAGAAAAAACAAAAGAAGAAAACGGCAAAAAAAATATATTAGCCAATGTAATTTCAAAAAAGTATATAATTTTATATATAGTAACATTTATGGTATCAATGGTAAATATGGGATACAATATGTCTCCATTTAGTTTAGCAATAATAGGAGCAAGTATAGCAAATGAAATCCCAATAATTGCAGTAATAGGCTTAGCATTAATAGGAAATGGAATTGGAGCGGGGCTAAATGGAACCATAAGTTTAATTGTTACATTATTAATATTCTTTGCGAGCTTTTTCATAAGAGAGCCGAAATACAATGATGCAAGTCGAAATGAAAAAGTAATGTTATCCAGAAGAATATTTTTTTCAAGCTTAATAGTAAGTGTTGTAAAAATATTCATAACACAATTTTTAATATATGATTTATTAACAGCAATATCAATGTCAATTGTAGCTGTAATCTTTTATAAAATATTTGCAAATTCACTTACTGTAATTACAAGTTATAATGAAAAAATGGCATTTTCAATAGAAGAAGTATTAGGAACAAGTTTGCTATTATCAATTGCGTTATGTAGTTTAGGTAATTTTAGTATACTTGGATTTTCAGTAAGAAATGTGTTATCAATTTTTATTGTTTTAGTCTTAGGATGGAAAAATGGAATCCTAATAGGAACAACGGCAGGAGCAACAATAGGAGTGACACTTGGAATAATTGCAAACAATGAGCCAATAGTAGTTGCAGCTTATGCAATATCAGGTATGATTGCAGGAATATTAAACAGATTTGGAAAAATAGGTGTAATTTGTGGATTTGTACTTGGAAATGTAGTGCTTTCTTATGTTGCAAATGGAATGGTCCAAAATTTAATATTATTTAAGGAAATATTAATTGCAGGAATTGCGCTTTTAGCGGTTCCAAAAAATATCAATCTAAATATAGAAAACATAATAGGAAAAGACAAATTTTTACCAGCTGGAACAAATAGAGGGTTAAATAGAAGTAAAGAAACAGTAAGCAAACTAAATAATGTATCAAAAGTTGTAAAAGAAATGGCAGATACCTACAAAAATGTTGCAGCAACCGCAGTTACAGAGGAAGATATCACAGAAAAAAATAAACAAAAATTTATAACAGAATTACTAAATAATATAGAATATATGGAAACCAATATTTTATATGACACAATAGAAGATGTGGACGGAAAAATAGTAGACGATATATTTAAAGAACTTATGGAAAAACAATTCATAAAAGAAAGTGATTTACTAAGAATTTTAGCAAGAAACAATAATTATGTTGTAGGATTTGATAAAAATGATGAAAAAACATCAAGAGATGTAGAAAAAATGATGGAAGCAATAAATTCTGCATTTAGGATAAGCAAAATGAATTTTATATGGTCAGAAAGACTAAATGAAGAAAAAAGAAACTTTGAAACTCAGCTAAATGGGGTATCAAAAGCAATTTCAGAAATAGCAGATAATATGGAAAAAGAATTATCATCAGATGATTTATTTAATGATAAAAAAGAAGAAATAATATTGCTATTAAAACAAAAAGAAATTCTAGTACAAGATGTTGCTATAAATAGAAAAGAAAATGAAAGATATAAAATAGAACTTTATAT
>USOM01000012.1 GCA_900556345.1 uncultured Clostridium sp.
AAAATAATTCTAAACCAATAAGGTTATAACCAACCTTGTTGGTTTTTATTTAATTAATAATGTCATAAACTAAAAACTCCTTCATATAAATTACTAAAAGCAAGTACAACTATTTTTAATGTACATAGGAGGTAAAAAAATGGAAAATCTCGGATTATACCAAGATATTGCAAAAAGAACACAAGGTGACATATATGTCGGGGTTGTAGGACCTGTAAGAACTGGAAAATCCACTTTTATAAAGAAATTTATGGATTTACTTGTAATTCCAAACATTAATAATGACTACAAAAAAGAACGTGCCAAAGATGAACTCCCTCAAAGTGCAGGTGGAAAAACAATTATGACAACAGAGCCAAAATTTGTTCCAAATGAGGCAATTGAAATTACAATAGATAATAATTTAAAATTAAAAACAAGACTTGTAGATTGTGTTGGATATTTGGTTCCAAATAGTATTGGATATCTTGAAGACGATAAACCAAGAATGGTTAAAACTCCTTGGTCTGAAACCGAGATTCCATTTGAACAAGCAGCTGAAATTGGAACTAAAAAAGTTATTGAAGAACATTCTACTATTGGTATTTTAATTACAACAGATGGAAGTTTTACAGAAATTCCTAGAGAGGACTATATTTCTGCCGAAGAACGTGTCGTTTCAGAGTTAAAAGCAATTAACAAACCATTTATAATTTTACTTAACTCTGAACATCCAGAAAATTCTGATACTAAAAATCTAGCAGCTAATTTATGTAAAAAATATGATTCAACTGTTCTCCCTATCAATTGTGCTAAACTTGATATTTCAGATATTACAAATATTTTTTCTAAAATATTATATGAATTTCCAGTTAGCCAAGTTAATTTTTCTTTTCCTAAATGGATTAATGGTTTGGACATTTCTCATCCATTAAAACAGGAATTATTTGAAAGTGTAAAAGGAGCATTTAATAATATCTCTCTTCTAAAAGAGGCATCTAATTGTAGTAATATGATTAATAGTACCAATCTAATTACAAAAACTAATATTGATAACATAGAACTTGGAACAGGTCAAATTAATGTAAGCATCACCCTAAAAGAAGATTTATTCTATCAAGTTTTAACACAAATGACAGGTGTTACAATTACTAATGAAGCCGATCTTTTTGCTATAATAACCACCCTTGCATCTACCAAGAAAAAGTATGACAAAATTGCCGAAGCCTTAGATGAAGTAAATCGTAAAGGTTATGGAATTGTTACACCTTCAATAGATGAACTAGTTTTAGCAGAACCAGAAATGGTTAAACAAGGCTCTAGATTTGGTGTTAAACTAAAAGCTACAGCTCCTAGCCTTCACATTATTAAAGCCAATATTGAAACAGAGGTTTCTCCTATCGTCGGCTCTGAAAAGCAGTCTGAGGAATTAGTTAATTACCTACTTTCAGGATTTGAGAGCGACCCACAAAAGATTTGGAATTCTAATATTTTTGGTAAAAGCCTACACGAACTTGTTAACGAAGGTTTACAAGCTAAACTTGCTAAAATGCCAGAAGAAGCTCAAGTTAAACTTCAGGAAACGTTGGAAAGAATTGTTAATGAGGGTAGTGGCGGATTGATTTGTATTATTTTGTGATAAATTTCTGATTGGGGACGGTTCTTTTTCGGAAAAGGAACCGTCCCCAATCAGAAAAAACTTGCAATTTCACTAATAATTTTGTATAATAGTCACATAATAAAACAATGGAGGCATATTATGGAAAAATTAGTAGTAAAAAACTTATATAAAAACACAAAAGAATATGAAAACAAAGAAATAACAATAGAAGGATGGGTTCGTACAATAAGAGCCTCTAAAAACTTCGGATTTATAGAATTAAATGATGGTTCATTTTTCAAAAATATACAAGTAGTAATATCAGACAATTTGCCTAACTTTAAAGAATTGTCAAAATTAACAATAAGCTCATCAATTAAAGTAACTGGTGAACTTGTGCTAACACCAAACTCAAAACAACCTTTTGAAATTCAAGCAAAAAGTGTAAAAATTTTTAATGTTTGTGATAATGACTATCCACTACAAAAAAAGAGACACACATTTGAATATTTAAGAACAATTTCTCATCTTCGTCCTCGTGCTAATACATTTTATGCGGTATTTAGAGTAAGAAGTGTTTTGTCTTATGCAATTCATAAATTCTTCCAGGAAAAAGGATTTGTATATGTTCATACTCCCCTAATCACATCAAGTGATGCTGAAGGTGCTGGAGAAATGTTTAATGTAAATTCATTTGATTTAGCAAATGTTCCAATGACTCAAGATGGACAAGTTGATTTTTCTAAAGATTTCTTTGGAAAGCCAGCTCACCTAACTGTTAGTGGTCAATTAGATGTTGAAACATATAGTGCTGCATTTAGAAATGTTTATACATTTGGTCCAACTTTTAGAGCAGAAAATTCAAATACTGTTAAACACGCAGCAGAGTTTTGGATGATTGAACCAGAAATCAGCTTTGCAGACCTATCTGATGATATGGATTTAGCAGAAGAAATGATAAAATATATCTTCTCTTATGTTTTAGAACATTGTCCAGAAGAAATGGAATTTTTCAATCAGTTTGTTGATAATACATTGTTAGAAAGACTTCACAATGTTGTAACTTCTGATTTTGCAAGAATAACTTATACTGATGCGGTTAAAGAACTTGAAAAACATAATGATGAATTTGAATTTAAAGTTTCTTGGGGTATCGACCTTCAAACTGAACATGAAAGATATTTATGTGAAAAAATATTTAATAAGCCTGTTTTTGTAACAGATTATCCAAAAGATATTAAAGCTTTTTATATGAAACAAAATCCTGATGGTAAAACTGTTGCAGCAGCTGACCTTTTAGCTCCTGGTATTGGTGAAATTATTGGTGGTAGTCAAAGAGAAGAAGATTATGATAAACTAATTAACAGAATGAAAGAACTTAATATGGATTTAAAAGAGTACTTATGGTATTTGGATTTAAGAAAATATGGTAGTGTTGAACATTCTGGTTTTGGTTTAGGTTTTGAAAGGGCTATGATGTATTTAACTGGTATGCAAAATATTCGTGATGTTATTCCTTTCCCTAGAACTCCTAAGAATTGTGAATTTTAATAATAAAAAATAGACATACTTGATTCGCCTTAAGTATGTCTATTTTTTGGTAAATTTATTACCATCAATCTCCTAATTCGGTGAACAATGCGCAAACCATATTCACATTATTATTATACTATAATTCAAAAAAATTGCAATAACTTTTCGCAATTTTTCTCAAAAATCGTTCAACAAAATTCGACAAAATTATTCTTCATCATCACTCTCATTTGCCCAATCTCTAGGTCTCATAAGAGGATATAAAACAACATCACGAATATTTTGACTACTTGTTAAGAATTGTAAAAATCTATCTACACCTAATCCCCAACCAGAAATTGGTGGCATTCCATATTCCATAGCTCTAATATATTCTTTATCTATTGACATTGCTTCTTCATCACCTTGAGCTTTTAACTCGCTTTGTTTTATTAATCTTCTTTCTTGTTCTCTTGCATCTACAAGCTCTGAATATCCATTTATAATTTCTTGTCCATTAACTATTAATTGGAATCTATCTGTTAAATTTGGATTTTCATCATTACTTCTTGCAAGTGGTGATAAATCTATTGGATGTTTTATTAAAAATGTTGGTTCAATAACCTTAGGTCTACTTACCTTTTTGTAAAGTTGATCAATTAAGTTTCCTCTACCTAAACTTTCAATATTTTCAGCATCTAACTCTATTTTTTGATTTCTTATTTCAGCAAGTAAACTTTCTGCTGTTTCAAATTTATCTATATCTATTCCACAATCTTTTAAGATTAATTCTCTAAATGAAACAACTTTCCATTCTCCACCAAAATCGATAACTTTATCTCCTATTTGAATATTTAGGTTTCCATCATATAATTTTTCTAAGATATATGTTATCATTTCTTTCATAAATTTCATATTGTCTTCATAATTCCAATATGCACTATATCCTTCTACCATTGTAAAGTCTTGTAAGTGGTTGGCATCCATTCCTTCATTTCTGAAATCTCTTGCAACCTCATATATATTGTTAAATCCACCTATTATTAATTTTTTTAGTGTTAATTCTGGTGATATTCTTAAATATACATCTCTATCTAATGCATTATGATGTGCAATAAATGGTTTTGCTGTTGCTCCTGATGCCGTATTTTGAAGTGCAGGTGTTTCTACTTCTATAAATCCGTGATTATCTAAGAATTCTCTTAATAATCTTACAAATTTTGATCTTAATAAGAATTTCTTTTTAGTTTCTTCATTCATTATTAAGTCTAAATGTCTTTCTCTATAGATTGCCTCTTGATTTACCAATCCATGATATTTTTCTGGAAGTGGTCTTAGAGATTTTCCTAAAAACTCGAAACTATATACTTCTAATGATTTTTCACCAGCTTGAGTTGTAAATATTTCTCCTTTTACTCCAACAAAATCTCCAATATCTGTTATATCATGAAATTTTTTGTATTCACCTTCTGGAAAATCATCTCTTTTCATTACTAATTGAATATGTCCTGTTACATCACTTAAGTCTAAAAATGCTATTTTTCCCATTTTTCTTTTTGACATTATTCTTCCTGCTATTGAAATATCTTTAGTTCCATCTTCTAAAAGTCTTGCTGCTCCTATTTCGTGTGTTGTTTCATATCTTTCTGGATGTGGATTTATTCCATATTGTTCTATTTTTTGTAATTTTTCATTTCTTGCTTGCATTAATTCTTTTACATTTGCCATTTTGATATCACCTTTCCTTTTTTCTCTTTTTTGCAATATCAATATTTTACAACGTTTTAAGGGATTTGTCAATTGATATTTCTAATGTCCCCATTGGGACCGGTTCTTTTTGGGACATTTCTGATTGGGGACGGTTCTTTTCACGAAAAGAACCGTCCCCCAATCAAAAAAAATTGCTATTGAGCCATAAGCATTTTTCTATATTCTACTGTTTTGTTATAATTTTCTTTTATTTCTTCTGATGTTAGTACTTTGTTGTATAGACGACAAGCATATATGTTCATTTTATAATATCCTTCCCCATATTCATTTCCTCCAGTTTGCACTCCTATAGCAAATGGAATATCTTTTTCTGTTACTCCTCCTCCTATCATCCAATTATTATTTACTAATGTCTCATCAATATATTCCCCATTCCAATATAATTTAACAGTATTTGATTTTACATTTGCAGTACAAGTTATATAACCTTCTGTGTTTACATATGTTGAATTAAATCTTTTTCCAATCCAATGAACCCCCGAAACATCTGTCCAAGATGAGCCGTGCAGCTACACTTCCATTCATACTCAAATGAAAAATTGATGTAGAATTAGTCGAAGGATCTATATACATTCTGAATAACTGAGAATATCTTTGCCATCCGTCTTTTGGTTTCTTAATAAACTTACTAAGTAACGACGTTTGCCTGCCTTTCAATTCACCATAATATTCATAAGTAATCCCCTCACTCATATCATTATCCCCTGTATAAATCTCAATATAATCATCAACACCATCTAGCTTAATTTCATTACCATTAAAACCATATCCATCACCATCTTTAACACCTTTTAAAGTAACGCCATCACCCCAAGAATTATTATCAGACATATTTATAGGATCAACATTTAAAATTAAGCCATCAGTTACAGCAAGATTATCTCCATATTGTAACTTTTTATACTCCCCATCATTAATGCTTAAAATTTCTCCTGTTTGAATATTTACTAGCCAATTATTCAAAGTTTTCCCATAATTGTCTATATCAGTTTCTTTTGAAATAAACATCCAATTTGTACCATATATTTTTTCATTATTAGTATCATATATTATTTTCCATTTATTACCATTTGCAATATTTCTATCATATAGCTTCTCACCTATACTATAGTCATTATTTTGAGACATATTATTATTAATAAAATCTAATACAATAGCCTCTTTTTCTGATGCCAATGTTGTTTTTTCTTTTGCCTCCACTGTCCTATTTAAAATTCCATTTTGACCTGTTAACATTGATATACTAATTCCAGAAATTATTAATAACACAATTATTGTTAATACTAACGCAATTAAAGTAATCCCTTTTTCATTAGTTCTTCTAATACTTTTCATCCTAAAATTCCACCTTTCAATTTATTACTGTAATTATTTTAAAACAATATGTTTTAAATGTCAATATAACATTTTGTTTTATTTTATAATTTTTTATATCAATATAAATCATACTTATTTTAAATTAATAATGAAAGGAAAATTCAAAATTGAAAACAAGAATAAAGAGTTTAAGAGAAGATCACGATTTAACCCAAAGAGAAATAAGTCAAATTTTAAATATTTCACAGGTTGCATACTCATACTATGAGATTAATAAACGAAATATCCCCTTAGAATTGCTTTCTAAATTAGCTGACTATTATAATACAAGTGTAGATTATTTGTTATACAGAACAAATGATAGTAAACCATATCCCAAAATCTAAAAATTTCTGATTGGGGACGGTTCTTTTTCGGAAAAAGAACCGTCCCCAATCAGAAATTTGTTATTGATTTTTTAAAAATGTTATTATACAATATGTTTCGAAAAACACAAATAGGAGAAACCAATGGAAAAAAAGACAAACAACAACTTACTAATATATCAAAAATATATGGATTTAATTTACTATTCAAATGATATAGTAAGAAAATACCCTAAATCTGAACGCTTTGCTCTTGTAGAAGAAATAAAACATGCTATATACACAGGACTTAGAATGTTAATGCATGCAATAAAAACCTTTTCTGTTCCAGAAAAATTAAAATATTTAAAAGAATTAGATATTTGTCTAAGTTTGCTTAAAGTTCACGTAAGACTTTCTTATAAATATCAATATATATCAAATCAAAATTATGCAACTTGGAGTAATATAATTACTGATATCTGTAATATGCTAGGAGGATGGATAAATTCATGCCAAAAAAGATAAAAAATGTTTTCTTTAAAAGCCTAACATTTCAAAAGTTTTTAGAGGCCCATAACAGAGCTAAAAAAAATAAAATGTATAAAAATGAAGTTTTAAAGTTTGATTTGAATTTGGAAAGTAACATTATATCAATTATAAATGGAATTAAAAATAATACTTTTAAAGTTGGAGATTATTATTCATTTATTGTATATGAACCTAAGGAACGTTTAATACATTCTTTGCCTTATAGAGATAGAGTTGTTCACCAATGGTATGTAGAAGAGTTTGTAAAACCTTATATTATGCCTAAATTTATAGGTACTTCTTTTGCTTGTTTACCAGATAGAGGAACTCATAAAGCAGTTTCTGCTGTTCAGAAAATGATGCAAAAATATAGTAAAAAATATCCTGATTATTATATTTTAAAATGTGATATAAGAAAATATTTTAATAGCATTGATACCAATGTTTTGTTTGAAATAATGAAAAAATACATTGATGACAAGGCTTTGTTAAATTTTACTCATCAACTTATATTTGAAAAACGCCCATTTAATACGCCTGCCGGTATACCTATTCGGAAATTATACTAGTCAATATTTTGCTAATATTTATTTAAACGAATTAGATCAATATATAAAACGTGTTTTACGTGTCGAAAATTATGTGCGATATATGGATGATTTTGTTCTTCTTTTGCCTAGCAAAGAAGACTGTATTAAATATAAATCCACAATTTCTACTTTTCTGAAAGATGCTCTTCATTTAGAACTTAATGCTAAATCTAGATATTTTCCTAATAAAATGGGAGTAAATTTTTGTGGTTATAGAATTTTTGCAACACATAAACTTCTAAGAAATTGTTCTAAAAAGAAAATAAAAAGACATGTAAAAAAATGGAATTATCTATATAAAAATAATGAGTTAGATATCCCCCACACTCTAATTAGAATTAATTCTTGGCTTGGACACGCATCGTTTTGTAATTCATATACATTGCAACAAAAAATTCTACACAAATGTGATTTCTTATATGATGATTCAACTTATAATAAATTAGAAGATAATTTGCTAAATGATATAAAAAATTTTAAAGATAAAAAAACAGATACACCTACTTAAGATGCATCTGTTTTTAATGATTTCGGATTTTCGCCATTTTACTACTAAAACAAAATCATTATTTATGTGTTTATAACATAATCACTATGTTACAGGAATTAAACTTCTTTGATACAATATCTCTCGGCAATGTCCTTAAACTATTGCCCCACTGGACTCTGTGAATATAATTTTATTCATTGCATCAGAGTGCTACTCGACAACTAGCACGCTACGAAAGCCATAATTATTGTTCGCATTGCCATCATTGTCATTCAGTCCACACAAACCATAATAGTTACTATTCCATTAATTGCCTCCGCGAGGGAAGAACACCTGAAAAAAGTTTGACTCAGGCTGAAACAGTCTAATCCCTAATTATTTCTTATAAATTTTTATACTCTTTTTGAATAATTTTTATTCATTGTATCAGAGTGCTACTCGACAACTAACACACTGCGGAACCCACAATTATTGTTCGCATTGCCATCGTGGTCAATCAGTCCACATAAACCAGTAGCATTGACATTATTCCAATTGCCTCCGCGAGGGAAGAACACTTGAAAAGCTCACAGGCACCGCGTGCAGATCGAAACAGTCTAATCCCTAATTTTATTTTTTTACCCTACCCGCAACATACAAAAATGTTGCGGGTAAGCTCTACTCTTTTTTATATACTTTATCTTTTTACAGATTATTTCTCGCCACCTTTTAGCATTTAAAAGGGGACAAGGTACAAGGAAAGTTCAAAGTGCTACTCGACAACTAGCACGCTACGAAAGCCATAATAACCGCTCGCATTGCCACCATTGTCAACCAGTCCACACAAACCACAATAGTCACTACCCCACCAACCGCCTCCGCGAGGGAAGAACACCTCGGTCGCTCCGCTATCATCTTCTTGTGTATCTCCAAACCAAGCTAGTCCTGGTCCTACATTACTTGTTGTTTCCCATATAGCATCTCCATATATTGGACAAAATTCCCTTGCTTTATATGCACTATTAAAATCTATATTTGTAGTTGATTTATTAGGATATGCTGTTGCTAAATATGTTGATGTCCCTGTTGCAAAAGCACTTCCATTTCCTGTACCAGATAAATTATTTACATAAGCTGCTGTATATTCTGCTAAACCACAACTCATATCAAATACTCCATATATATTTCCTGTTGTACTTGATTTTGTTCCCTCTCCTGAATCTTTTCCACTATCTACTACAGTCCAAGCCGTACTTACTAAACTACTATCTGTTCCAACCGTATCTTTTAAAGTTTCTGAAACTGATGTGAAATTTTGAGCATTTCTTCCTGTCTTAGCTCCAGGTGCTGAATATCCTGTTATTCCATATATTCCCCAACCTGAGTTATTTGGATGTTGTGCTGTTCCATTTATATCTAAGTTATTTCTTGCTTTTTCTGTTGTTGTATTTATTGTTCCTTTTGAATATCCATATTGACTCATTGACAAATATGCTGCTGCTCCCCACTCACTACTTTTCATTAAATGGCTATTTGCAGAACTTGTTAATCCATAAGGATTTGATGCATCATCTAATGCTAAAGATAAATTATAACATTGTGATTCATTTACATAGTTATACCCAAATTTTCTACCTTTAAATACTGGATAATAATAATTACTTACAGAAGAAACTGTTTTATCTGTATCTTTATCAGTTGTCTTTATTCCTGCTTGGAATTTTGCAACCCAAATCCCTAATACTTCTGATTTCCATTCACCACCGCTATATCCTGTACTGCTTCCATCTTTAAATGCTGGATGTACCACATATCCATCTGGAAATTTTGAATAATTACTTGTTGTTGTTGCATTGTACTCTACTACTTTTGCTCCATCTTCTGTTTTGTCTGTTCTTCCTATTAAGAATTTAACATTCATTCCACCTTCTGGACTTTCGTGATATCCGCTTGTTATTTTGTATGCAAACCTTGGTATCCATACAAACATACTTCCTAAATCTTCTTCTGCAACTTCTGTTCCTACTGCTGTACTTTCATTATATGTCCCATCACATAACATTACATTTGCCCATTGGTTCTTACTTTCATTGTAATTGTACCATTCTGGATCATTTTTTGTGCAAATTACCCATTTTTCTTTTGATGTATCCCATTTTACTGGTATCATTCCTTTAGTTAATACTGGTTTATTTGCTCCACTTGTTGTGTCATATACTGATTCTCCACCATTTTCTATTAATGATTCTAAATCAGCTAATTGTGCTTGCTCATCTCTTTGAGCTTTTTCTGTTTTTTCTTTGGCTTCTGCTGCTCTAGTTAGTATACCATTTTGTCCTGTTAACATTGAAATGCTTACTCCTGCCAATATTATTAGGACTATTATTGTGACAACTAGTGCTATAAGCGTGATTCCGCCATTCTTTTTTGATTTTTCAAAAATAGACATTTCTAGTCACCTTTTCCTTCCTTTGTATATAAATTTTATGCATATATATTATCATATTCTTGGAAGGATTTAGGTTTCTTACATAATATATTGTTTATACAAAATTTTTCCACACAATGTTTGCTAAGTCAAGTCCTTTATTAGTTAATTTTATCCTGTCAAAATCAACTATTAGAAGATTTTCATCAACTAATTTTTTTAATTCATCCTTAAAAACAAAAATAGGATTTTCTCCAAATTTATTTTTAAAATCCTGAATTAATACACCTTCAATTTTTCTAAGACCTATTAACATAAATTCCTTTTCTTTACTAAAAATATCATTTTCAACTTCATCAATAACCTTATTTTTTCCAAATTCGCCATTCTCGCAATTTTTTATATATTCTTCTACATTACCAATATTTCCATATCTCACATCATCAATATAGGAATGTGCAGCCACACCAAATCCTACATATTCCTTTTGATTCCAGCAATCTAGGTTATGTTTTGACTCATTGCCAAGTTTTGCAAAATTTGATATTTCATAATGTTTATATCCATTTAGTTCAAGGAAATTTTTAACATACCAATACATATTTCTTTCTAGTTCTTCATCAGGCAACTCCAATTCTCCACTTTCAAGCATTTTTTCAATTGGTGTGTTTTCCTCAACAATTAATGAGTAAACCGATATATGAT
>USOM01000013.1 GCA_900556345.1 uncultured Clostridium sp.
TATTATCTAATTCTGATATACTACTTTGTATATCATTTTGAAGTTGTACTTTTCTTTTTTCTATATTTGAAATATTTGCTTTTTGTTCATTTATATTTCCCTCTATCTCATATTTTAAATCAGTATTTTCCTCAAGTTTTCTCTTGTCATTTTCGATTTCTAATTCTTTCTCAGATAAAGTTTTATTTATTTTTTCTAATTCACTTTGCTTTTCCTCAAGCTCTTTTTCATATTTTTCTTTATTTTCTTTTAGACTTTCTTTTTTGCTTAGTTTAAACTTCATCTCTTCTTCTGTTTTCGAAATTTTTGCTTTTGTTTCCTCAATTTCTTCCTTAAACCTTTTTATATTTTCCTCGCTGTTTTCAATTTTAGATTTTGCAACATTAATCTCAGAAGTTAAAGCTTCAACATCTTTTTGGCTTGTAAACCTTAAATTTTGAGTATTTTCTATTTCTTCTGTTAAATCATCAATTTGACCTTTTAGCTCTTCTTTAAGAATCTTTATTTTCTCAAGTTTACCTTCCTCTAAATTGCAAGTATTTTGCATAATTTCGATGTCTTCTTGAACTTTTACCAAATCATTTTTATATTTTTCTATATTATATAAAAATAAACCAACTTCTATACTTTTAAGTTCATTTTTCAAATCCAAGTATCTTTTTGCCTTATCTGATTGTTGCTTTAATGGCTCTAAGTTAGCTTCTATTTCTGTTAAAATATCATTTATCCTTAGGACATTTAGTTTGGTATGTTCTAACTTCTTCTCAGATTCTTCTTTTCTTGTTTTAAACTTTACAATTCCTGCTGCTTCCTCAAATACATTTCTTCTATCTTCTGACTTGTTACTTAATATCTCATCAATTTTTCCTTGACCAATTATAGAATACCCATCTTTTCCGATTCCCGTATCCATAAACAATTCTAATATGTCTTTTAATCTACATTGTGTTTTATTTATGTAATATCCTGTTTCTCCACTTCTATATAATTTTCTTGTAACTATTACTTCTTTATACTCAATTGGAAGTTTGCCATCTTGATTGTCAAATACGAGAGAGGCTTCTGCAAACCCTAATGATTTTCTATTTTGTGTTCCTGCAAATATTATATCTACCGATTTTCCACCACGAAGTTCTTTCATACTTTGCTCTCCAAGTACCCATCTGATTGCATCTGCTATGTTGCTTTTTCCCGAACCATTTGGCCCTATTACACTTGTTATTCCTGGCATAAATTCTAGTACTGTTTTATCTGCAAATGACTTAAATCCTTGTAATTCTAATCTTTTTAAGTACATATTTTTTCCTTTCTTTGTTCTTTTGGGACCGGGTCTTTTTGGTACATATTATTTTGGGACCGAGTCTTTTGTGAACATTATTTTAGTTGTATTTTATATTAAAATGTCGTATTTTTCAAGGATCTGATTGACATAATTTTCAAAAAGTTATATAATACCACCATAATAAAAATTGAAGAAGTTAAAACTTAAAAAGAACTGCCAATCATTTGACAGTTCTTTTTACGCATCCCTCTTCCAATAAAACAAATACTGCTGAGCCAATCCCTCCAAATCGCCAAATTTTGCCTTAGCAATTCTAGCAATATCCTTCTTATTAACCTTAGTTTCATCAGGATTTTTAATATACAATTCATTCATAACTCTTCTAACCCAAACATCAATTGGAAAAACATCAAATCTTTTCAAATCTGAAAAAAGTAAAATACAATCAGCAACTTTAGGTCCAACACCAGAAAGAGTTAATAATTCTTCTCTTGCCTTTAAAGTATCTACATTATACAAATCTTTTAATACCACCTTATTTTCTAAAACCGTTCTAGTCGTTTCATATAACCTAATATCTCTAAAGCCTGTACCTAACTCTCTAAAATCTTGTACTTCAGCTTTTTTAAGTTCTTCTGGAGTTGGAAAAGTATAATATTTTTCTCCATTCCAATCAATTTCTTTTCCATATTTCTGAGATAACCTTTCAATAATTCCTTTTATTCTTGGAATATTGTTATTTGCAGAAATTATAAAAGAAATAATCGTCTCCCATAAATCTTGATTTAAAATTCTTATTCCTTCTCCATATTTAATACTTAATTTAACATTTTCATCTATTTTAGAAAGTTTTTCTTTAATTTCAGAATAATTCCTGTTTAAATCAAAATAATTTGCTACAATTTCTTTAATATCACCGTTCAAGCATTCCTTTAAAAGCTATCTCATTATTTTGTTTTTGAACATTTAATACCCCTTGTTTAATTATTCCTGTATAACTTTTGTCTTGTTCTTCGTTCCATCTGAAGCATTGCCCACAGTCAAAAATGTGTTTTAGTTCAAATGAATCTTGATTTTTTAGAATATATTGTTGTTCTTGCATTTGTTTACCTCTTTCTACTAGTAGCTTTCTTTCTTGTCTTTTTCTCCCCAGTCTCAACCTTTTCTTGTTTTTCTGGGTCCCACTTTTCTCCTACTTTAGGCTTATTCCAAGAAATATAATTACATTTATCTGGATTGTTTTCACAAACATAGAATTTTCTACCTCTTTTGGTTTTCTTAACTTGAATGACTCCCCCGCAATTAGGGCAAGGAACATCAATTGTTTCCACAATAGGTTTAGCATTTCTGCATTCTGGAAAACCAGGACAGGCTAAAAATTTTCCATATCTTCCATATTTGTAAACCATTAGTCTTCCACATTTTTCGCAAACTACATCTGAAACTTCATCTTCTAGCTTTACGTGTTCTAGTTCTTCCTCAACCTTTTCAACTTCTTTTATAAATGGTCCATAAAACTCTCTAATTATGTTTTTCCACTTTTCTTCACCTTCTGCAATTCTATCAAATCTTGTTTCAATATTAGCAGTAAATTCTTCATTTACAACATCTGAAAAGTTTTCTACTAAAAGTTTATTTACTATTTTTCCAAGTTCTGTTGGAACAAGCTGTTTTTGCTCTTTTTGTATATAATGTCTTTCTAATATTGTTGTAATTGTTGGCGAATATGTTGATGGTCTACCTATTCCTTTTTCCTCTAAAGCTTTAACCAAACTTGCTTCTGTATATCTTGGTGGTGGTTCTGTAAAACTTTGTTTTGGATTAATTTTTTTCTTTTCTACTTCTTGTTTTACCTCTAATGGTGGTAACATTCCTTTTTCCTCAAGCTGTTTTTCGTCAGTTCCTTCTACATATAAAACCATAAATCCTTGGAATTTTAAACTTTGCCCATTTGCTTTAAAGTCATAATCATTGGCTTTTATTGATACTTGCATTGTGTCATATACAGCTGCAGGCATTTGACTTGCTAAAAATCTGTTATATATTAATTTATATAATTTATATTGTTCAGGTGTTAAATATTCTTTTATTTCATCTGGTGAAAGTTCAATATGTGCTGGTCTTATTGCCTCGTGTGCATCTTGAGCTTCTTTATTTGTTCTATAATATCTATTTTCATAGTATTTTTCACCATAAGTTTTCAAAATCTCTTCTTTTGCTGCTGCTCTTGCTTCTTCCGAAATTCTTGTTGAATCTGTTCTCATATATGTAATAAGTCCTGTATGACCTTGTGGTAGTTTTATTCCTTCATAAAGAACTTGTGCAACTGACATTGTTCTTTTTAATGTAAAGTTTAATTTTCTTGAAGCCTCTTGTTGCATTGTACTTGTTGTAAATGGTGGTGCTGGCTGTCTCTTTCTCTCACTTTTCTTTATGTCTGTTACTATATATTTGGCATTCTCTATATCTTTTAAAATTTCATCCACTTCTTCTTTAGAATGAAGTTCTATTTTTTTGTTATTTTTTCCTGTAAAATGAGCCTCAAATTCTTTTTTAGAATTTTTGTCTAATAAATTTACATATATATTCCAATATTCTTCTGGAATAAAGTTTTCAATTTCATTTTCTCTATCAACTATTAGTTTAACTGCAACTGATTGCACACGTCCTGCTGATAGCCCTCTTTTTACTTTTTTCCAAAGAACTGGACTTATTTTATATCCAACTATTCTATCTAAAACCCTTCTTGCTTGCTGAGCATCAACTAAATTTATGTCTATATCTCTTGGTTCTTTAATAGCTTTTTGCACAGCTCCTTTTGTTATCTCATTAAATGTAACTCTTGTAATCTTTCTTTTATCTTCTTCTAAAATATGAGCTAAATGCCATGCAATAGCTTCTCCCTCACGGTCCGGGTCGGTTGCAAGATATACTTTTTTAGCTTGTTTTGCATCTTTTTTTAAAGATTTTATTAAATCTCCCTTTCCTCTAATATTTATATATTGTGGTTCAAAATCGTGTTCTATATCTACTCCTAATTTTGACTTAGGTAAATCTCTTATATGACCCATTGAGGCTACAACTTTTGTGCTTCCTCCTAAGAATTTTTTTATTGTGTTTGCCTTTGCAGGTGATTCCACTATTATTAATTTGTCAGCCATTATTTGCTCCTTTCAAATCATTGAATCGTATTAAATTATACAAACATTTGGGCTAAAAGTCAATGGAAAATCCCAATTGGTGACAGACTTTTTGTATTGGGGACGGTTCTTTTCGCGAAAAGAACCGTCCCCAATACAAAAAAAGAGAAGCAAAATTATCTTCGCTTCTACACTTTTTGTAAATCTTCTAAAACATCTTCAACACCAATTGGTGTTACTTCATTGTTTCTGAGTAATGTTAAAATTCTATCTGCTTCATTTATGTCATTTGTTATATCACTCACTTCCTTAGTTTCAATTTTAACATTACCATCTAGGTACTCCGTTTTTACTACCTCTATTCCATATTTTCCCTTAGTATTTTCTGTTTCTTTTACTTGGTTTGTGTTTTTAACATTTTCATCTCGTGCTATTTTGTAATACTCTAGCTTTATTGGATATTTAATCCCAGCTTCCTCCAAATGTTCTTTGGAAATAAATATTCCATCAAAAAATGTTTTCAAAATGACATCCTTTCTTCATTTTTCAACAACCTTTACATAATATATCACAATCTTTTTAAAATTGCAATAGTATTTTCGAATTTTCTTTGATTTATTCGCATTTTTCGACATTATTCTACATAATCACTTACTTGTTTATTTTGGATTTTCCAAGAATTTTTCCAACCATATCTACAATTTTAGTAGATTCTTTATTAGCAATACCTTTTCCTATAGCTTTTCCACTAACAGTAATAGATGCAACAAAAGCACTTACTAAAAACTGAATATTGCTTGAAACTCCATAAGTATTAGATATTTTTAAAGCAATCATAGCACTTATGGCACCACTTACAACACCACAAATGTCCCCTATTACGTCTGCACAAATATTTGCAACTTTTGATGCATTTTTTATAAGTTTAAGCGATGTTTTGGCGCCCTTTGCTTTTTTAGTTGCTTTTGCGTGAAAGTGTCCTTCTTCTGCAACTGTTACTGCAACTCCTATTATATCGAAAACTATACCAATTAATATAACTGCAATCAATATTATTATAGACGCAAATATATTTAGTTTTTCTATTCCATTATTTGATATAAATGATACTGCACCTGACAATATAAATGTTAACACAAAAGCTTGCAGGGCCCATTTTATGTTTGAATTATCTTGTTTATTATTTTTTTCTTTCATATTTTTTAAGACCTATTTGGCCTAATTCCTCCTTAAATTATTTTTTGTAAAAAAAAGAAAATAGAATTTGTTCTATTTCCAAGATTAAAGTTTGATAGATGGTAAAAACTCAAGTAAATTTTACGGTTTAGGTCTGGTTGAATTTCTCTATTTCTTACTATATATTACTACATAGCCGTTTCCGTTTAAAAGAAACATCTAAGTTAATCCTTAGACACCAGATCGCCACTTAAGTCCGTACCTTAATCCTTAAGTTTCCTTGCTTGTTAATTCTAGCAAACATTCTAGAAGTTTTCCTTGACATACTTTTATTTATTGCTAGTCTCTTTTGCAAATGCAATTTCATAAATGATAAAATAATCCCAATACATTCACTCAAGACAGGCTACTCTATGTATTTTGTGTCTTGGCACTCACCATAGGTTTTACTTAAAGTATTTTAAGTTTCAGCGAAACAAGGGTAAACAAATATATGCCATTATATTCTTCCCTTACCTCTTTCTTCCTACTCACACACAAAACTGGCATTTCGCGCACAAACAAGAAGCCCTAATTCGTATGCCCTTTAGTGGATTTTTAGCCCCACCCTCACAATAAAAAAGCACGACTAGAATAATGCACCATCGCGTTATATTATACCAAATTTTTCCAATATTTCAAATCCATTAAAGTTACATTGTACTTACTTTTAATTATCTTTTTGATTAATAATTTTGTTATTTTTATTTTTTCTCATTATATCTTGCTTTTTCTCTCGTTTTTATTGTTTTTTCATTATTAAATCAAAAGACATAATTAAATTTAGATCTAACTATGTCTTTATTTTATTAAATATGTTTTTTTACTTCTTCATAAATTTCTTCGTGAATATCTTCAATTGTTCTTAAATTTCCATCTTTTATACAACTTATTTCGTACCAATTGTAATCTTTTGCAACTTGGCATCCAGCATTATATGCATCTATTAAATGACTTTGATCTTTTTCGTGTATATCTTTTGTCTGAGTATGTGAAAATTTATTTTCTCTATTTTTTATTAACTCTAAACATTTTTCTACTGGCATATTTAAGAAAAATACTTCACTTGGAACTGGCAATCCATATAAATTAAATTCAAAATCCCATAGCCAATCTAAAAATTTCTTTCTTTCTTCTTTATCATATATTTTTCCTGCTTGATGTACCATATTGGCTGTTGTATATCTATCTGCTAAAATTATTCCTCCATTGTCATAATATTCTTGATATCCAGTTTTAAATGTAGCATATCTATCTGCTGCATAAAATGTTGATGCAATATATGGACTTACATCTTTTGCATTTTTTCCAAATTCTCCTGATAAATACATTTTAACAAGTGAAGAACTTGGGCTATCATAGTTTGGAAAGCTTACTGTTTTATATTCTATTCCATCTTTTGTTAATCTTTCTTGTAATTTTTGAAATTGCGTTTGTTTTCCACTTCCATCTGTTCCATCTATAACAAATAATTTTCCCATTTTATATCGCGTTCCTTTCTTTTCATTTTACGAAATTAGTATAACATAGTTAAGATTAAAATGCTAGCTTTTTTTGAAATGGGGACGGTTCTTTTTTCAAAAAGGAACCGTCCCCATTTCAAAAAAAGAGCCATTAATGACTCTTTCCTAATAAACATAATTTTGAGGATTAACACACTCCCCATTAATTCTAATTTCAAAATGTAAATGTGGTCCTGTTGAATTACCCGTAGAACCAACTGCTGCAATAACATCTCCTGCTGTTACAGTGTCTCCAACATTTGCGTATAACTTACTACAATGACCATACCAAGTTTCAACACCATTTCCGTGGTCTACAATTATTAAATTACCATAAGAACCTTTTTTGCCTGAAAATGTAACTGTACCATTTGATACAACCTTTATATCTGTACCTGTAGTGCAAGCAATATCAAGACCTGTATGAGTAGATCTTCTTAAAGAACTTCTTTCTCCATATCTTGATGTAATTCTACCTGTAACTGGTAATACAGATAATTTAATATTATTTACAATAGCTAGTGCATTTTCATTTTCCTTGTTTTCTTTTATCTCTTTTGCTCCACTTTCGACGTTAGCAGTTGCTATTTCTAATGAGTTTGTATCCACATTTTCTATACTTTCGGTGTATTTTTCACTAATTTGAAGATCTAATTCTAAATTGTCATTAGAAAATTCTTCTTTTATTTCATTAACAACTTTTTCAGCTTCCTCAAGTGTTTTAACATACGTTTTTGTTTCATTATTTAATGCTACTTCATAATACTTGTATGTTATTACAGTATCTGATGTTTTTAGTTTTTCAATTACCTCATCTTCATTCAAATTGCTTGTTCTTTTTAATAAACTAAATTTATATTCAGGTTCTTGAATTAAAGAAACATCTGCTATATATTCACCTTCTTGATTAATTATCTTTTCTTCTATTAAATTTTTAAATTCTTCTATTTTTCCTATATATCCTAGTTTTTCTCCTGCAATTGTTACTTCATATACTGGTTTATATTTTATAAATATAATCGCTAAAATTAATAAAAACCCTGATATTACTATCGCAATAACCTTTGCCATTTCTTTTGTAAGATGTAATAATTTTGGTTTTAAAATAATTATTCACTCTCCTTTAATTGTTATTTTTAGCGAAACTAACGACCATTATACCACATTTTTTTACATTTTGCAAATTTTGGCGAATTTACAGTTTTTCTTAAATACAAACAAAGCTGAAAACTCGCCATTTTTAGGCGATTTTTCAGCTTTTTAAATTCCATATATTACTAAGCTTCTGGCTCAACTATTCCATAGTTTTTACCATCTTTTAATTTGTAAATAACGCAAACTTTATTTGTTTCGATATTTATAAATGGTAAGAAATTATGTGTTGGTCTTTCTTGTAATTCTAACATTGCATCTTCTGGTGCAAGTGGTTTTATTTCATAATAACCATATTTTAAAATTTCATTTTTGATTTCATGTTTCTCAGTTGCTGTTTGGTTCATATCTTTTAATGAACCTTCTCTCATCATTTTTTCTTTTTTAGTTTTAGTTTTTCTTATTTGACCTTCTAATATATCTATAACTTTATCTATTGAAGCATATAAATCTTTTTCTTCTGCTTCTGCTCTGTAGTTTTCACCATTAGCTGAAATTGTAACTTCTGCTATTTGTTCATTTTTTTCTGCTCTTACAGTAACTTCTGCTTCTGCTGTTTCAAAATATTTGTCGATTCTGTCTAATTTTTTTTCTACATAATCATTGATTGCTTCTGTAACTTTTATTTCCTTTCCTAAAACCTTTATTTCCATAGTAATTCCTCCTTCTTGTCCACTTAGGGACTTTCCTTTTGTAATTTCCACTGTGGTTTTACCCCTTTTGTGGTTTATATCCACATTATATACATTATTTTCGCTTTTTGCAAGTGTTTTCTAGTTTTTTATTCAAACAAATTCATAATCTCGTCTTTGCTAAATTTACTAATAAATGATGTCTTTGTAGAAAGCATATTATCTACTAGTTCTGACTTCTTCTGTTGAAGCTCGTAAATCTTTTCTTCTATAGAATTATTTGTAATAAGTTTATAAACTTGAACATTATTTTTTTGTCCAATTCTATAAGCTCTATCTGTTGCCTGATTTTCTGCTGATGCATTCCACCAAGGGTCATAATGAATAACCATATCTGCACCAGTAAGATTTAGACCCGTTCCACCTGCTTTAAGTGAAATTAAAAATATTTTAACATCTGGGTTATTATTAAAATCATCAACTAGTTTTATTCTTTCACTAACTTTTGTGCTACCTGTTAGCTTAAAATATTTTATATTTCTTTCTATTAATTCTTTTTGAATTATATCAAACATTGATGTATAACCTGAAAATAGCAAAATCTTATGTCCAGCGCTTACTGCATCTTCTATTATTTCCATACATTGACTTAATTTGCTACTTTCGCCTTTGTAGTCTGAAATAAATAGACCTGGGTGGCAACAAATTTGTCTTAGTCTTGTAAGTGCTGCAAGTATCATTATTTGGCTCTTTTCGAATCCATTTAGTTTTATTTGATTTGCAACTTCTTGTTTTGCTTTTGCTAAATATGACATATATATTTTTTCTTGTTCATCATCCATAGTATTATTTAAAACTGTTATTGTTTTTTCTGGAAGTTCTGTTAATACCTCTTTTTTAGTTCTTCTAAGTACAAATGGTTCAATTAACATTTTTAATTTTGCCATTGCATCTTGATTTTCTTCTTTTACTATAGGTGTTTCATACATTGATTTGAATTTTTTATATTGGAACAAATATCCTGGCATTATATAGTCAAATATTGACCATAATTCTGCTAAAGAATTTTCTATTGGTGTTCCAGTTAAGGCATATCTTGTTTCTGCTTTCAATTCCTTTATAGCTTTTGCATTTTGAGTGTTACTATTTTTTAAGTATTGTGCCTCATCTGCTATTATATATTTGAATATATAATCTAAATCTTTATATTTTTCTATATCTCTTTTTAATAAATCGTATGATGTTATAACTAAATCATAATTTTTTATATTTGCAATTTTTTGCTTTCTCTCATTTGCATTTCCAGAAATTACCTGTACCTTAATATTTGGTGTGAATTTTTTTGCTTCTGCCATCCAGTTTAATGCAAGTGAACTTGGCGATATTACTATACTTGCCATTTTGTTTTCATCATTTTTTTCTATATAAGATTCTATTACTGTTAATAATTGAAGTGTTTTTCCAAGTCCCATATCATCTGCTAAAATTCCACCAAACTTATAATTTTCAAGTGTTTTTAGCCAGCTATATCCTATTTTTTGATAATCTCTTAAATCTGCTTTAACCTCTTTTGGCAATGGGATTTCTTCATCTATATTATCCTTTTCTAAATTCTCTACAATTTGCTTATATTCACTATTTTTAGTTGCTTTTGTATTATTAAATTTCTTTAATAATTCATTTAAATATAATGTCCTGTTTACTGGTAATTTTATAACATTATTTTTTAAGTCTTTATAATTTATATCCATTCCTGATGCAAGTTTGTCTAAAAATTCTATATCTTCATTTTCATTTAAATTCAAGAAACTTCCGTCTTTTAGTCTATAAAACTTTTTCTTTATTTTATATTTATCCATTACTTCTTGAATTTCTTCTGCTGTAATAAATTGAGCTTTCATAGCGTTTTCACCTCCTTTCAGTCGCTTTGTGTATTAAATGTGCATTCATTTTATATAATTT
>USOM01000014.1 GCA_900556345.1 uncultured Clostridium sp.
ATATTATATAATAATACCATCGAATTGAAATCTTAAAAAGTGAGCTAAAATAATTCAAAATTCATAATGCACAAAAATATAATGATTTATATTAATATAACCGTAAACCGTGGAATTATTATATATGTTATAATAAAAATAATGAAAAGTTTGTCGAATTGTGAATGAAGCATTAAAAAAAGTAACTATACTACGTATAAAACGTCGATAACATAAAAATAATTATTTTTTTCAAAAAAGTGTTGCTAAAATTAAAATAATAGTATAGAATATGTGCATAAATTAATTATAAGAAAAGGAGAACATATGATGAAAAAATTAGCTGAAATACTACAAAAAGGAAGTATTGTAAGGAAAAAACAAAGAGGTATAACCTTAATTGCACTAGTAGTAACAATCATTGTGCTTTTAATTTTAGCACGGAGTTAGTATAAGTATGCTAACAGGGCAAAATGGGATTTTAAATAGGGCGTCAGAGGCAAAGAAAAATACAGAAGCTGCGTCAGACCTAGAATTTTTACAGACAAAAGCTTATGAAGCAGTAACAAATTATTATGTAAAAGGTCAAACAGGTTCAGAAAATGAATATATATTAGAAGAACTTGGAAAAGTAAGCGGAGTAGAAACAAGTGTTTCTCAAGGTACAGTAAAATATAATGGAAAAACTTATGATATAAGTGAAATTATAGGAAATACAAGTGAACAAAAGGCAATAGAAAAGGAAGAAGGATTGAAACAAGTAACTGTAGCGACAGCAACAGATGCAGAAGATAAGGCAATTCTTTCATCAAAAGATTCTGATGGAAATGCCAAGGTAAGAATGATAATTGTTGAGGAAAATACTGATAACACAACAATAAAAGCAGTAATACCAAGCGGATTTTATTATGTAACAGGGAAGCCATCAACAGGACTTGTAATATCAGATAAATTTGATGATGATGACAACAATTCTAAAGGTGGAAATCAATTTGTGTGGGTTCCTTGTAATGGTGGAAAAGCAACATATAAAGCACATAAGTATGCGTCAAGAGGAGATAACAACAAGGGAACGGTAAATGATTTGGAAGGATCAACTCCAGACACTGGAAATGGAAATTGGAGAACATATTATTATATGAATTGGAATGACTGGCAAGATAATGCAGGAGAAGCAACTGTAACATCAGCAAAAGCTAATAGTGTTGCAACTTATGGTGGATTTTATGTAGCAAGATTTGAAGCAGGAGAACCTACTAATGCAAGTTTCTATAATGATAAAGATGGTTCAACATATTGGCAAATACATTATAATGAGGATGCTTCTATAAACTATGGAGATAATACTAATAAACCAGATGCAAGTAAAACATATAAAGATACATATAAAACAAAAAATGTAACAGAACAAGATGGAAAAAAATTGTTACCTGTAAGTAAGAAAAATACTCCATCATGGAATTATATAAGCCAAACATATTCAAAAACAGCGTCCGAAAATATGTATGGCGAGAGTAAAACAATAAAAAGTTATTTAATAGATGGAACCGCTTGGGATACAATAACACAATGGATATCTGATAGTACTCAAAAATCTGTAACAGATAGTATGGATTGGGGAAATTATAATAATGCTCATTATGAATTTTCAGGTTTATATGCAAAACATCAAGGAAAAACTTCAACAACAGATAAAACATGGAGATGGTTCCCTGCATATGTATATAATAAAGGAACATATAATAAAACGGAAGATGGCCAAACGGAAGTTGCAACAGGAATTACAACAACAATACCAAAAAGAAATTCAGCATGCAATATATATGATATGGCAGGAAATATGTGGGAATGGACAACAGAAACAGGAAAACATGGATTAACAGCTAGTGACGCAACGAACTACGCCGTCCGTCGTGGTGGTGGCTTCCTTAACCACGGGTCTGACGACCCAGTTTCTTGCCGTTACGGTGGCCTTACTGTTAGCGACTCATACTACATCGACATTGGGTTCCGTGTCGTGCTTTACATCCAATAGAGGCACTGACCAAAAGTTATCAAATTAAAAAGAGAAAAATAATGACCGTATCTTTTACAAAAGATACGGTCATTTTAAGAGAACTAACTATTACTCATTTCCTCCAACTTCAAAAGTTCCTCCCAACGTCTATCAACTTCAGCTTGGAATTCCTCAATCATCCACTCATTACCAGGTTTAAACATATGTCTAAATCTCTTTTGAGGTCTCAAAAACTCCTCAATAGGAAGTTTCTTAGCAGGTTTATAAGTAATCTTATACTTACCATCAACAACCTCATATAAAGGCCAATAACAAGTCTTAACAGCTAATTCATTAATTTTCATAAGGTCTGGTGTATCATAACCCCAACCACGAGGGCAAGGAGAAAATACATTTAAAAATGTAGGACCTTCTGTATAAATTGCCTTTTCGGCTTTTTGGTATAAATCTCTAAAATCCATAAAGGCAATAGATTGAGCAACATAAGGAATGTGATGTTCTACCATAATTGCTGTTAAATCTTTTCTATTTTGCATTTTACCAGGAATAACTTTACCAGCAGGTGTAGTTGTTGTATCTGCAAACTTAGGTGTTGCAGAAGAACGTTGAATACCTGTGTTCATATATGCTCCATTATCATAACAAACATAAGTTAAATCATGACCTCTTTCTAATGCACCAGATAAAGATTGTAAACCTATATCATAAGTTCCGCCATCTCCACCAAATGTAATAAATTTAGTATGATTATCTTTTGATATTTTTCCTTGTCTTTTTAGTGATTTGTAAGCTGCTTCAACACCAGATAGGGTAGAAGTTGCATTTTCAAATGCAGTGTGTATAAAAGAATCTGTCCAAGAAGTATATGGGTAAGTAAAAGTAGATACTTCCATACAACCAGTCGCACAAGAAATAACGGCGTGATCCTCTTCTTTTAAAGCTCTCAAAATATGTCTTGCAACAACAGGTGCACCACATCCAGCACACATTCTATGACCTTCGCTAAATCTTGAAGGTTTATTTGCAACTACTTCTTTTAAATTATATGCCATTTTATTTTCCCTCCTTTGTTCTTAAACCTAAAAATCTATATGGATTTCCTAAATCTCCAGTTTTTACAATTTCTGCTAAATCTGTATATACTGATTCTAAATCAGTTGCTGGTACATCTCTACCACCAATACCATAAACATAATTTATAGTAGGAACATTTACTTTATTTACAAACATAGCTGATGTAACATCAGAAAATAGTGCTCCACCTGCAGCATTTAGAGAATCAGATTTATCAAGTACCGCAACTGCTTTAGCATTTTGTAAAGCTTTTGCAATTTCCTCAGCAGGGAATGGTCTATAAACTCTAATTTTTAAAAGTCCAGCTTTAATACCTTGATTTCTTAATTTATCAACAACAAATTTAGTTGTTCCGGCAGTTGAGTTCATACAAACAATAACTAATTCTGCATCATCTAATTTATATCCCTCAAATAAATCATAATGACGTCCAGTCCATTTTTCAAAATCTTTTGCAACATCAACGATAACATCTTTAGCTTTTCTCATTGCTATAGATTGTTGAGCTTTATGTTCAAATAAAAATGCTTGTAAATCAAGTGGACCTATTGCCATAGGTTCTTTTTCATTTAATAAATAATGTTCTGGTTTATAAGTTCCAACAAATTCTTTAACTTCTTTATCATCTTCAAGCATAATGTTTTCTATAGAGTGTGATGTAATAAATCCATCTTGACAAACCATTAGAGGAAGTAAAACATCTTTATGTTCTGCTATTCTGTGGGCCATAAGTAAATTATCATAAGCCTCTTGATTGTTCTCAGAAAATAGCATAATCCAACCACTGTCACGAACACCCATAGCATCAGAATGGTCATTATGGATATTTAATGGACCAGAAACGGCACGGTTAACTAAGTTCATAACAATAGGAAGTCTTAGGCTTGATGCAATATAAATCATTTCCCACATAAAAGATAAACCATTTGATGAAGTAGCAGTCATAGCTCTAGCACCTGCTGCTTCTGCACCAATACATGCAGACATTGCACTATGTTCACTTTCAACAGCAACAAATTCAGTATCAACTGTACCATTTGCAACAAATGTTGAAAAATATTGTGGGATTTCTGTTGATGGAGTGATAGGGAAGGCTGCAACAACATCAGGATTAATTTGCTTCATAGCAAAACTTGCAGCTTCATTACCACTTAATCTTTCTCTTATACTCATTAATTAAACACCTTCTTCCTTCATTTCGATTGCCTTAAAAGGACAAACTTTGGCACAAACGCCACATCCTTTACAAAAATCAAAATCAAATTCTTCTCTTTTTAAATCTTTATTTACTGGAATTGCATTTTCAGGGCAAACAGGGAAGCATAGTCCACATTGTTTGCATTTTTCCTCAATATAAACAGGTCTCATACTTCTCCAGTCTCCTGTTTTAAATTCTTTTGAGTTTCCAGCTTCATATATGTTTCCACCAATTGTTAGTTCTTCCATTGGTGTATTTTTATTTATAGTTGACATTTTTTAACTCCTTTCGATTGGCGGGACCATTGGGGTCGGTTCTTTTGGGTCCCATTTCATTGGGGACCAAAAAGAACCGACCCCAATGGTCCCAACAAAGCTATATTTCTTTAACCTCTTTCAAAGCCATTTCCAAAGCTTTCATATTTCCATCTATAACCTCAGGTTTCTTAGCAAATTTATGCTTAAAAGAACCTTCCATATCTTTTAGAAAATCTTCATCATTCATAATTCCTGTAACTTTAACAATTGCAGCAAGCATAGGAGTATTTGGAAAATATCTACCAAGAGCTTGTGTTGATACTTTTCTTGCATCTATAGTATAAACTTTTCCTTTATATCCTTTTAAAACAGATTTTAAATAATCCTCAGATTTTGTTGTATTTATAACAATTGCACCATTTGTTTTTAATCCAGCTGTAACATCAACAGTTTCAAGTAAAGTATCATCTACAACTACAACATAATCTGGTTCGTAGATATTACTGTGAACTGTTATTGGGTCATCACTTATACGGTTATAAGCAGTTATTGGCGCTCCCATTCTTTCAGGCCCATATTCTGGGAACCCTTGAATGTATTTTCCAGTATTAAATGCGGCATCAGCAAGTAGTAAAGAAGCAGTTTTTGTTCCTTGACCACCACGGCCGTGCCATCTTATTTCTATTAGGTTTTCCATTGGTTTTCCTCCTTATTTTTTTATAGTTGTAGTATATTCTTTATTTGGGCAAAAGTCAAGAAGAATGGGTAGAATTGGTGGTCGGGAATACTAATATAAAAAATATTTAAACTTGATAAATAACAAAAAATGAGATATAATATGAAAAAAATCAGAAAAGGAGAATTTTTATGAAACGAGGAAAACGACGGATAGATGATGCTATAGTGTTAGCAAATGGTATTGGTATAATATCGGGAAAAACGTCATACATACTTAAGGAGAAAAAGGAAAACGAAGAAGATAAGTTTGTTTTTATGAAAAAGAGTGATAAGTACCTGGAAAAACGGGAGAGAATATTTGAAAAAAAATATAGAGTAAAATTGAGAGGAGAGCAGGAAGAGAGTGTTGATGTAATATATAGAATAATTACACCACTATTTATGATTGCAACAATTGTAATTTTTTCATTTTGGGCTCAGATAGATTCTCTTGACCTACGTTCTATACTGCAAAGAATTCAATATGCTTTTTTTATATGGAGCTTTTGTTTTTTTATTAGTGGACATATCTATAATTTAGGGATAATGTTGAATTATGATAGCGAAAAAAAGCTAGCTAAGAAAAGGAATGCTTTAAATAGAACAATAAACGTTTACATAAAAAAAGAAAGAATCCCAGGGATTTTAGATGTAGCAAAAGAACGAGATTTGCCCAAAACCAAATGCAAATTCGATTTATGGGGAATTTTAGGAAATACTCTTATGTTAATAGGAATGGTTATTAAAATTATAGAATATATACTTTTTTGTACAAGTTTGGTATCAACTTATATAATACTTATAATATGTATTATATATATAGGAATCAAATTTAAGCCATATAATGTAGCAGCTATCCAAACATTACCGCCTTCTGAGAAAGAAATCTCAGAAGCCATATTATTATTAGAATTTTTCGTGGAAAACCAAAAAAATTCTTCAACGAAATAGTGCATAATTGTACTATTTCAAAATCGGTTTATTGTTAAATAATGCAATAAACCGATTTTAATATAAAAATAACACAAAAAATCGGTATAATAATAGAAAATGTATAATTTCATTAAGGAAAAACCGAGAAATGTGAGAAAGGAAAAAACTTGGAACTTACAGGAGAGATACTAGGAATAATATACCAAAATGAAATAAACAGCTATACAATAGCTGAAATATATGCAAATGAGCTAGAAAAAATAGAAACAATAGTAGGCTATTTACCATTTATTACCGAAGGAGACGAGGTAAAACTAATAGGAAAAATAGTAGAACATAAAGAATATGGTGAACAATTTAAGGTAGATTCATTTGAAAAATTAATGCCACAATCGTTAGAAGCACTAGAAAGATACTTGGGCAATGGTACAATTAAAGGAGTTGGGCCTGCAACTGCAAGAAAAATTGTTGAAACATTTGGAGACGAAACTTTAGATATATTAAAATATGACCCATCAAAGCTTCAAAATATAAGAGGAATAAGTAGTGAAAGAGCTTTAGAAATTGCAGAAAGCTTTATGGAAAGTTGGGGAGTTTGGCAAATTGTCGAGTTTTTAAAAAAATTCAATATTGGAATTGAAAATGCCAAAAGAATATATGATAAGTTAGGTGCAATGGCAATTGAAACAATAGAAGAAAATCCTTATGTTTTAATTGATTTAGTAAGAGGTGTTAATTTTAAACAAATAGATGATATGGCACTAAAACTTGGAATAGAAGCAGAGAGCTTAAAAAGAATTACAAGTGGTATTAAATATGCTTTAATTCAAATTTCATATAATGGTCATTCATGCACAATTTTACAGAATTTAGAGGAATTTGTAATAAATTTGTTGGGGATAAGTATAGATGATGTAGAAAGCGGAATTATCCATCTAAAAGCAAAAGGTGAAATTGTTATTGAGGATAGAGATGATGATACAGAATGGGTGTATCTAGAGAGTTTTTATAATACAGAAGTTGCAATTTGCAATAGATTAAATAAATTAGATGAAACTGAGAATTCAAAAAAAGTTAAAGGCATAAAAAATGAAATGAAAAGAGTTGAAAAGGAGAACGGGATAGAATTATCGGAAAAGCAAAAAGAAGCGGTGCAAGCTGTTAATGATAATAATGTAACAATTATAACAGGTGGACCAGGTACAGGAAAAACAACAATTATAAAATCTATTATAGAAATTTACATTAAACAAAACAACAAAATAGTTTTGGCAGCACCAACAGGAAGAGCAGCTAAAAGGATGACAGAAATGACTGGAATTGAGGCAAGTACATTACACAGATTGCTAGAAATTGGAAAAATAAATGATGATGGTTTATACAAAAAAAGTCAAGATTATCAAGGAGCTCCAATTGATGCGGATATTGTAATTGTAGATGAGATGTCAATGGTAGATATGTTTTTAATGAATTATTTATTACAGTCAGTATATCTTGGAACAAAACTTGTATTAGTAGGAGATAGTGACCAATTGCCATCAGTAGGGCCAGGAAGTGTACTTCAAGATATAATAGAATCAGGAAAGATTACAACCATTCATTTAGATAAAATTTTTAGGCAGGCAGCAAAAAGTAAAATAATTGTAAATGCACACAGAATAAATGAGGGAGAAGGATTTGTATCAAAAGAAGAAATGGAAGAAGATTCGAAAAGTGATTTTTTCTTTATAAATGAAGGCGCGCAAGAAAAAATGCTAGAACAAGTAATATCATTATGCTCAGGAAGATTAAAGAAATTTGGAAATTATGATTTTTTCGAGAACATACAAGTTCTTACACCAACAAAAAAAGGAATGCTAGGAACAAAAGAATTAAACAAATCGTTACAAGAAGTTCTAAATCCTGCTACAGAAAAAAAGAAGGAGAGAAACACTGGAAACACAATTTATAGAGTTGGAGACAGAATAATGCAAGTAAAAAACAACTATGATATTTACTGGGAAAGACGCATTGGAAACGAAACAGGAACTGGTGTGTTTAATGGAGAGTTTGGAACAATTTTAGACATAGATGAAAAAGAAAAAAATGTAGAAATAAAATTTGATGATGACAAAATTGCATGGTATCAATTTAATGATTTAGACCAAATAGAACATAGCTACAGTATAACAATTCACAAAGCACAACGGAAGCGAATTTGATGTTGTTGTTATGTGTATTCCAAGAGCAGCTCCAATGTTACTTACTCGTAATTTGCTTTATACTGGTATTACAAGAGCAAAGGAACTTTTAATTGTTATTGGAGACAGTAGGACAATTGGTTTTATGATTGGTAATGTTGATAGTAGAAAGAGAAATACTGGACTTAAGTATAAGTTAGAAAAGTAGAAATTTTTCGTATTGGGACCGTTTCTTTTCGCGAAAAGAAACGGTCCCAGTGGAAAAAGAAACGATCTTTTCACGAAAGGAAACGGTCCCAATGAAAAAAGAAACGATCTCTATCAGCAAAAATGCTTGACAACCACTAACAAAATGTAATAAAATAAGAAAAAATTAAGGAGGAACCAAAATGAAACATTTAATCGATATCAAAGAATTATCAGTAGAAGAAATAGACGAATTAATCAAAGTAGCCAAGAATATAATTGCACATCCTAATGAATATCATGAAAAGTGCAAATATAAGAAATTGGCTACTTTATTTTTTGAACCAAGTACAAGGACAAGACTAAGTTTTGAGGCTGCAATGATGGAACTTGGAGGAAATGTAATAGGATTTTCAGAAGCATCATCTAGTTCAGCATCAAAAGGAGAAAGTGTATCAGATACAGTAAAAATTGTGGGAGGATATAGTGATATAATAGCAATGAGACATCCAAAAGAGGGAGCACCACTTGTTGCATCTTTGAAATCAGATGTTCCAATAATAAATGCTGGAGATGGAGGACATAATCATCCAACACAAACCTTAACAGATTTATTAACAATATCTTGTGAGAAAAATAGATTAGACAATTTAACAATAGGATTATGTGGAGACTTAAAATTTGGTAGAACAGTACATTCATTAATTACAGCAATGTCAAGATATAAAAACATAAAATTTGTACTAATCTCACCTGAAGAATTAAAATTACCTGAATATGTAAAAGAAGATATATTAGATAAAAATAATATTCAATATGTTGAAACAAATGATATAGAAGAATACCTAGGAGATTTGGACATTTTATATATGACAAGAGTTCAAAAAGAGAGATTCTTTAATGAAGAGGATTATTTAAGATTAAAAGATTATTACATATTAAATAAAGAAAAATTAGAAAAAGCTAAAAAGGACTTATGCATATTACATCCATTACCAAGAGTTAATGAAATTTCTGTAGAAGTAGATGATGACCCAAGAGCTTGCTACTTTAAACAAGCAAGATACGGAAAATATATAAGAATGGCACTTATTTTGAAATTATTAGATATAAAATAGGAGGATATAGATGAATATAGATAGTATAAAAAATGGTATCGTAATAGACCATATACAAGCGAAAATGGGACTTGAAATATATGATGTATTAAATTTAGGCGAGTTAGATTGTTCTGTTGCTATTATTACAAATGCAAGAAGTAAGAAAATGGGAAGAAAAGATATTATAAAAATTGATAGAGCTATTGATTTGGATTTAGATATATTAGGATATTTAGACCCTAATATTACAGTAAATATTATAAAAGATGATGTAAGAGTTGAAAAATATCATGTTGAACTTCCAAAGGAGATTAAAAATATTATAAAATGTAAAAATCCAAGATGTATTACGTCTTGTGAACAAGAGTTAGATCAGATTTTTGTTTTGGCAGATAAGGATAAGAAAAAATATCGTTGCAAATATTGTGAGGCATTGAGCGAATGATTTTGAATTAATTATAGAAAAAAGCATATATAAATACGAGGAGGGATTTATATATGTTTTTTTCGAAAAATAAATTTCTAAATTTTCAAATTTTTAGTACAATTTTTACCTGGATTTTAGGGACGATTTTGCATTTTACATATGAATGGTCAAATGAAAATTCAATTGTTGCAATATTTTCAGCTATTAATGAGAGTACGTGGGAACATTTAAAATTGTTATTTTTTCCAATGCTTATAACTACAATTATTGGGTATTTTTATTTAAAACCTAAAGAAGATTATAAAAATTTTTTATGTGCTAAAACATTAGGAATTTTAGCATCTTTATCATTTGTGGTTGTATTTTTTTATACTTATACTGGAATTATAGGAACAAATTTTGCTGTTCTAGATATCGGTAGTTTTTTTGTAGGTGTTCTCTTAGGGGAGTTTGTATCTTATAAAATGACATTAAGTATGAAGTGTTGTAATAAGTGGAGTGCAGTAATTGTATT
>USOM01000015.1 GCA_900556345.1 uncultured Clostridium sp.
ATATTTTATGACTTGTCTTTCGAAAACAGATTGATCATCTATTTTTTCAGAAGCATTTCCTGTTTCTTTTGATACTATTTCTTGTCCAACTTGTGCGGTTGCTGTAACACTTAAGCCATTATTTTGTTTTAAAGTTTCTACTTTTGATAACACTCTTGCTGGTTCATTATTATTTTCTACTACTGTTTCCTGACTTGCATTACCATTGTTTTGTTGATTGTTATTATCTTGACCATTTTTTTCTTGTTCAGCACTATTTTGGTTATTATTTGCTTCCTCAGTTTTATCTTCTTTTTTAATTTCTGTTATTGCTTGTAAATTAACAGTAATTTGATTTACACCTGTTTCATTATTTTTTCCAATTTCATTTGTGTATTTTATGTTGATATTATCTGAGTAGCTAGCAAAATCTTTATTTAATATAATAGTTGCTGGAATTACTACATTTGTTCCATCTATCATATTATCAAATAAATACTCTGTTTGTGCTCCTTCTATTTTTGCTACAATTACTTTTTTGCCATCTTGATTTTCTAGAACATTTACATCTTTTAAGCTAAGTCCATTTGCATTTAGTAAATAGCTGTCTCCAATTACAACTTTTTCAACTGCTGATGGTAATTCAATTTGTAATTCTGGATTTTTAAATAAATTGCAATCACTTTTTGATGTTACTAATGTTGCTGTTATTTTTACATCATTTTGAATGTTACTTGTCCATTCTGTTTTATCTATAGATGTATTTACTTTAGTAACTGCATCTTTTATTTCTGTTTCATTTACTAATTTATTTTCTATATCTCCACTTGTTAATTGATGTTTTGTTACTACATATTTATTGTTTAAGTCTTTCATATTTGGACTTATTACTTTTGTTTCTTGAATTCTTATTATTCCTTTATTTGCTGGTTTTGAGATTTTGAAGTTTAATCCCGTAACTTCATTCTCAAAATCTAGTGTTATTTCAGTATCATCTGTTTTATAATCTTTATTTATATCTAATAATATATTTTCATTACTATCTAATACTTGTAAAGTTCCTTCGTTTCCTAACACTCTTGTTAAATCTTGTTTATTTATTTTTATTTGTTTATATGTAATATCATTCGTTTCTTTGTACTCATTATCTTCTGTTTTAAATTCATTTGTTTCTTGTAATGTTATTTCATCATCAATTAAATTACTTACAATTACTCTATTGTTCTCAGAAAATTCTGTTGAATAATTTGTTCCATTTGATATATTTGATTTTATATATCCATTATAAATATCTTGTGTATTTATTTTTGTTGAAACAATGTTTCCAGATTCTTCTAATGTTATTTCATTATTAGTTAAATCTTGTATTCTTCCAATTTCCTCATTTTGACTTTCATATCTTATAAGTACTGGCATAGTAATTTTAGAATTTTCTTCTGTTAATTCTATTTTTTGATTATAATAGAATATTATTTCATATTCATCATAATCTGCTGTACTTCCACTATAAACTTCTCCTTTTTCATTTGCTTCATTACTGTCATATATATGTAAAATCTTGCTTTCTTTGTCATATTCATATTTTGCTTCTCTTTGTTCATCTTTTCCATTTGTTGCTTTTGAAGAAATAGAAATAACGTCTATTGTGTCAGGTATGATACCATTAATTTCTGGTATTTTTAGATATGTAGAGTTTTCTTTTACAGGACTATAGTAATCTTCTGTATATGATGGCTTTTCTTTTAAGTTAAACTCAATTAAAGATTTTTCTTGTCCCTTTTCCTCATAATTAAATTGCTTTACTAAATTAAAATTAGTTTTTACGCTTGATGCAATTTCTTTACCTTCTTCATTATATAATGCTCTAGAGATAAAGATACTTGCACTTATTGCTAATATTCCTATTATTACTGGTATGATGTATTTATCTAAAAATTTAATAATTTGTTCTTTCATCGCCATTTCTCCCTTCCCTATCATTATATTTTGATATTTATTTTTTTTCAATATGGGCATTTTTGTATATTTCGAATTATTACAAAAAACTTCTTAAATCTCTTTACGGAAGCTACTTTGACCAATTTTCAACAGCTATTTTTTAAGTTTATATTACAATTTAATTACATAATAAAAAAAAAACGATATTCCCTTACGGAATACCGTTTTTTTATCATTTCACATTATTTTTTTAATGCTTTTTTCTTTATAAATACAATTCCTGTTGCTAATACTATTAATCCTATAGTTCCTGCAATCCAGTAAATTGGTCTCTTATCACTACCTGTTGGTGGTGTAATTGTCAATGTTGTTTTATCTTTAGCTAGTTCCCAATTAAAGCTACTCTTTAATGATGTTAATTTGTCAAGTGAAAGTGATGTTACTCTTGCTTTGTTTGTATAAGCTGTATCATTATCTTTAGATAATAATGATGTTACTGTATAGCTCATACTTTCTGTTGCTCCACTTTCAAATTCTTTCCAACCAGTCATCTTTAAGCTGTTTGTTGTTTCTGTACTTCCATCTGGGTTGTTCTTTGTAATTGAAACTTCTACACTTTCTGTATTTCCATCTGAATGTACTACACTTGCAGTTGAACTTGCTTTTGTTGAATCATAATTGTATTTTTTATCTAATTCATCTACAATTTCATTTACTTTTACAGCTTTTAACTTAGATGTACTTGTTCTTTCACCATATAAGTAATATTTTCCGTAATCTCCTGATCCTTCATCTTCTATATATTCTTTATCAGATTGATTTTCAATTTTTATCTCATATGTTGTTTCTAATGCAGAACCATAAATTAGACTTTGATCAATTTCTAATTTAGCATATTTACTTCCGCCTGTTATTTCATCTAGTGCTGTTAAATATGTTGCTGTTCTATCTGTTGGATTTGCTGATACTAAAGTTGTTCCTGTTTGTGCTGTAAGTTTAACATTAGTTATCTTTTTATCTAGTTTTATTGTTGTTTCTGGTTGTTCTATTAAACCAAAGTTAAATCCTCCGAAACTTGGTTTTTGTGTATCTGTATCTTTTTGAACATCTGTAGATGTATTTACATCATTTTCAATTGAAATACCTGTCATTGGAGTATATGCATTTAAGTTTGAAGGATAGTCTGTTACAACATTTCCTGATGCATCATATACTGTTCCATCATCACTATATTTATAGCCATCAAATTTAGCTCTTTGAGTTAAATCATCTGTTGCTGTTGAATAGTTATTATTATTTAAATATTTATACCATTCAACTATTTTCTTTTGAGCTTCTGTTTGTTTTGAAGCTATTACTCCTATTATTGCATTTAAATCTTCTGCTTTAGCTTCCATAGCATTTCTAATTGTATCTCCAGCTCCATTTGATTCAGTATTTATAATTGTAGATTTATAGTCATTTGATTTTATGTCTGTAGTTGTATTATCTGCTTTTATCATTTTTTGTGTACCATCACCATAAGTAAATCTTATGTAATAATATCCTGGTACAACACCCTCAAATTCATATGTTCCACCAACTTGTGTTGTTGTTTTAGCTTCTGGTTGACTTACATTTAATTGGTTGTTATTATATTCCTCTACATATAATTTTGTTACTGTTGATTTATCTGCATTTAATAATTCAACTGTTACACTTTGAGCTCTATTTTTTTCATTATCATCCATTATACCATTTCCAAGGTTTGTTTTGTCATTTTTACTTTGTTCTGTTTTAATATCCTCATATACTGTACCAGAAATCTTTCTCCTATCTCCTAGTGATAGTTTTAAATATAATGCTGATGATTTACGAGATTTACTAATTGTTTTGTGTACATAGTATTTCTTGCTATTAGATTCACTTGTTACTGGATAAATATTAGTTCCTTTAGCTCCATCAAAGTCTCTAACATTTTCATTATTTACCCAAACATTATCTGTTCTTAAATATTCGTGATATCCTAAAGCTGTAGCTATTGTAGGTGCATTTTCAAGTTCACCTTCAGTTACTTTTCTTTCTAATATTCTTCTTAATGCTTCATCTTTTATTCTAAATTGGATATATGATGTTTCTGTTTCTTGTTTTCCTATACCATTTTTGTAAACACTATTTTCATTATTTACGTCATAGCTTGCTACTCCGTCTTTATCACTCCATAGTGCAAAATCAGATTTATCTGATGTATTTTCGTTAGTACATAATTCATATCTACTTGTATCATATGAATTTACTAATGAATCTAGATATAATCTTTCTTCTGTATATAGGTCATCTAAGTACATTGTTTCATTATTCTTAACATCAATACTATATACCACATATACTTTTAATTCGTCTGTATTGTTTGCAACATTATATGCTATATCTGTTGGATATATTTTTCCAGTATATGATTTTGTTGAATTTTGTTCATTTACTGTTGGTACATATTTTGATTCACTAGCAGGTGCATCACCATATTTATATGTATATGTGTAACCTTTCATATTAATTTTAATATATGCTAGGTTTTCATCTACAGTATAGTCTGCATCATATTGTTCTAGTAATCCAAGATTAATATTTGAAACCTTATATGTTGCTTCATCATAGTAATATGCAAGTGGTGCATTTTTCAATTCGTCTGCTGTTGCTTTATTATCTTTGATGTCTCCATATACTTTATTATTTTCAGCTACTAATTTGTCATTTTCTAAATTAACAACTGTTTTGCTTGTTACAGCTTTACCAGGATTTGCTCCTTCAACTCCTGTTAAGTTATTGTCATCTAATTTTGCTTTTGTCATTTCATATTCTTGAGCTTTTGAGTTAACTTTTGCATCTGTTCCTGTAAATGGATTTACTACTACATAACCACGTTCTTTTACTGTACCATCTTCATTATATGTAGTTTTGTTATTATAAATAAATTCTACATATGCTCCATTTAAGTCCCAATAATAAATGTCTTTATCTTCATTTGATACAGCATTTTTTTCTGTAAATTTATAATGTCCATTTGCATCTGTTACTGTTGTAGCAAGTAATTTATTATTTGCATCGTAAAGGTTAACTGTTATTCCTTCTTTTAATTTATCATTACTTTGTTGTCCATCATAAATATGATTTATTTGGTTATCTTTACGGTCTGGATTATCTATCCAAACATCTCCTTCTATTCCTCCAACAACTTTCTTGTTATCAGCTTCGAATTTGAATGTTCCATCTTCTGGGAAATTGATATCAATTTCTTTGTTTCCTAAGTATACCCAATCTCCTGTTAATGAGCTAGATCCTTCTGCTGCTTGTTTGTATCCATCCTGTTTTGTTATGTCATATCCACTTGGTGTTTCTGTTTCATATAAATAATATGTTCCATATTTTAATTTTTCTATTTTTGTTGATGATGGGTATTCTGTAGCTTTATCTCCATAAGTTTTATCTCCTGCTGCATCTCCTGATATCCATCCTTTTGTTCCATCATTTAAAACTGCGTATAGTTTGAATTTACCACCTGATAAAACCATTCCTGTTGTTTTATCTTTTTTGATAATTTCTGTTGTTGCAAGTGATTTGTTTGTAATTTTAACAGTAATTTTTGAGCCTGAACCTGGCTCTAATGCTTGTGAACCTACAAATACCCAATCTCCTGTTAAATCTGTTGAACCATTAGAGGCTTGTTTATATCCTGTTTGTTCACTTAATGCGCAATTATCTGGAGCTTTTGTTTCATATATATAATATGTTCCGTATTTTAGATTTTTTATTTCTGTTTTTGCTAAATATTCTGTTGCTGTTGTTCCGTATGTTTTTTTAGCCTTAGCATCTCCTGATACCCATCCTTTTGTTCCATCTTTTAATTCTGCATAAATTTTAAATCCTGCACCATCTAATTCTTTACCTGATTTTTCATCAACTTTTGATATTATTAATGTTTTTAATCCTTTTCTCTTAAGAGTCCAAGATACTTCTCCATCTACTGTATGTGGTGTGTTGTCATAAACATATAATCCTGTTTGTTGTTGTTGACTACCAACACATACTGCTATTCTTGCATTATAATATTCAAATTTTTCTTGTTTTATACTTACAGTATAATTTCCTTCATCTGGTAATTTAGCTGTTTCTACTGCTAAGAAAAATTGTTTACCATCTAGAATATATTTTCCTGATTTTGCCTCATTAAATTTATTTGACCAATCTTTTTTATCTGTTGACTCTGAAGAGCTCCAATATATTTCTTTATTTGAAGAACTAGTCCATTTTGCACTACTTACTGTAATACTATTTATGCCTTTACCTGCAAAAGATATTGTAAATGGCCCCATTATAGTATAAGACTTATTGTTTATTGTAACTTGCTTTTCTTTTTCTTCTACAGTACTTTTAGATATATCTTTTATTTTTTGATAGTTATTATATTCATCTATTTTTCCTTGAGAGGCAGGATTTTTAGTACCACTGCCTGCCCATTCCATTTCATTTATAATAGCTGATTCATTAACAACCGTTCTTTCTTTTATTGCTTCATATAAAGCATTTTGTACATAAAATGAGTTACCATCTCTAGAGGCTTCTGCTGCTAATCTACCAATTGATGTTTTTGAACCATTTGCATAAGCTGTTTTTGATTTTTTAGGTGATGTATTAATAATTGATTCTACCTTTATTCTTCCTTTAGTTTCATCAAAACCAACATCAAATACAGAGTGTATTGTGTTATTCATACTTGTTCCAGAATATCCTGATTCTTTATGCCAGAAGCATGTTAAATTTCCTTGACTATCAAGTCCATTCCAAAAAGCTCCACCCATATCTATTTGTTTACCTAACAAATCTTTTGCTTTAGCATTCATATATTGACTTTTAGATGGATTGTAAAGCGAATAGACATTTCCTATTAATACATATATAATTGTTAAAAATGCTATACTTGCTATTGCTGTTATAATTTTATTTTTATATTTTTTTATCATCTATTTCACCTCCACCTTATATTTTCTTACTTAAATATTTTTTGTTTACTAAATATGCTAATCCAGCTAATACTACTAGTGTAATTATTGTTGTTGCAACATAATTTACTAATGCTCCTGTACTTACACTTATGATTACATCTGCTGAACCTTTTTCGTTAGTTTCATCTTTAATTCCTAATTCATTTGAACTTTCTGTTATTTCAGCTTTGTTGTTTACTAAACCTGTATTTGAATCTGTCATTGTTTTTGTTAATATTAATGTTAATTCTTTAGATTCTCCTGGTTCAATTTTTGTATTTGCTAAACTTGTGTTATATAGGTTGTTTCCTGATATATACCAATCTGAATTTAAACTTGAGTTAAAGCTTAGGCTTGATGGCATATAGTCAACAATGTTTCTTGCATATCCTGCAACATCACCTGTATTTGTAACTTTTATTTTGTATTCAATTACTACAAGTGAACCACTTAGGTTTTTAGATTTTATTTCTGCTTTTGCTAATGTTGTATTTTCTTTTTGAGCATATTCTGATGTTTTTGAATCATTTTTTACTGTTATTTTTCCAACATATTTTTGTAATTTTAAATCAAATGTGCTTCTTAAAATTAAACCTAAATCTATATTTGACACATTTTTTTCTAGGTTTATTGTATCTGTAGTTCCTGCTGTTATTGTATTTCCATCTATTGTTATTTCTCTTGAAATTGCATCTGAATTTTCAGTATCATTAGCACCTTTTACTTGATATGTTGTTGTTCCATAAATATTTGTATCATACTTAAATACTATTATGTATTTTCCTTTTACTAAGTCTAATTTGTAAGTTCCATCGTTACCTGTTTTTGTTGTAGCTTCGACTTTACCTGTTTCGGCATTTATAGCATTTACTTCGATGTCTCCTTTTAATTCTTCTGTACTATTTCTTCTTCCGTCTCTATCACTATCTAGCCATACTAATCCTGAAATAGTATATCTTACATCATCGTCATCATCACTACTACTGCTGTTATTATTATTTTGATTATTTCCTGAATTGTTATTTTCGCCACTATTGTTATTGTTGTTATTTTCTCCTGAATTATTGTTACTATTGTTTCCATTATTATTGTTATTTTCTGGTTCAATTACAGGATTTTCTGTTTTATTAACTAAAATTGTTAATTCATCATCTTTTCTTCTACCATTTTCTTCATCAGAAACTTTTAAAGTATTTGTTATTGATTCTGTATTTAATGCATCTACTTTTCCAACAACATTTATTTTTACTGTTTCACCTGGTTTTAGTGTTTGTTCATTTTTTCTTAAATTGTTATATGATAATTGTCCTAATATATCTTCTTCTCCTGCTTCTGTAGTAATTTTTGCACTTTCTACATCTAGCATTCTATCTATATTATATTCAAGTGAAATTTTATGTTCTTTTTGTTCATTATTTGTAATTGTTGCTGTAAAACCAATTTTATCTCCATCATTTAATTTATCTGTAGAAACATTTATTGCTTTTCCATCTTCATATTCCCCTTGTTGTTCAAGTTTTAGGTTTGTTGAATAATCAGTTACTGTTCTTGTTAATTTATTTGAAATATAGCTATTTTTGTTTGATGTTATAACTTCTGCTAACATCCATACATCCTCTGTTTTATTCTCTCCTAATGAATACTGTGTTGATGGAAACATTTCTATTTTTAATGAATCTCCTGCATTTATAGAATTTACCTTTAATGTCATTATTGATATTCCATCTTTTCCTGTTTCAACACCACTAAGTGCTACATTATCTTCGATTTCTTCAGTTATATTAGCATCTGGTGTTAAGTTACTAGAAAATGCAACTTTTACATCCATATCTTTTAAGTTTTGACTTGTTGTATTTTTAATTACTAATTCAGATTTTACTGTTCCACCACTTGTTAATTCTATCTCATTTGATGAACCATTGAATATGTTTACTTGTAATTCTGCACTTTTAATGTTATTTTTTATTGTTGAAATTGTTTCATTTAATCCTTTATCTTCTGAAACAACTGTTATAGTTCCTTGAGTTTCTGTTCCATCTATTTTTTCATTATTTAACATATATACAGATGCTTCATATTCAAATGTTTTACTTTCACCATTTTTTAGGCTTGAAATTGTTCCTAATGTAATTTCATTTGAATTTGAAATTTCGTAGAAATGTTCTTTAGTTGTTGTATTATAATATGGGTTTGTTCCTTCTTTTTCTACTAAGTTCCAAACATATCCATTTTTTTGATTTGCTTTTACTGTAACATTTGTATAATCTTTTCCAGTATTATTTGTTATCGTTACTTTATATTTTATTGTTTGTCCTTCATAGATATTATCATTATCTGATAAACTATCATTTCCAACTGTTGCACTAATTTGTGTATTTAGTCCTGTTTTTGTTTCGTTTGTTACAACTCTTTCTTCTGAACTTTCTGCCATACTTGTTTTTGTTGCTAATACTATGTTTGATGTATTTGATTCAGTATTTCCTTGATAGTCACAACTTACAACTGATGAGAAGCTTCCTTTTTTGTTGTATTTTAGATTTTCTGGTACTGTTACTGGTACATTTAATTTTATAACTTCTTCTTTTTCCATTTCATCTACTACAACTTTGTAGCTTACTGCATCTTCTCTATATTCTCCCCAACTTTGGTCATCTGCTTTAGCATCTTTTTGGTTTGAGTAATAGATTTTTAATTTTCCATTATTTGTTTGTAATTCATTTAATTTTGCTACATAACTTTCATCATCTTGATTTGCTGGTATTTGTCCTATTAATGTAACATTTGAAACTTTTTCTCCATAGTTGTTTATTAATGCTGTATTTAAAGTTACATCTTTTTGATCTGCATTTGTGCTTAATTCTCCATAAGCTGTTTCTTTATCTACTGTTACAACAGTATCTCCATTGTTGTTATAATTTACAATTTGGTTATATATCATTATTCCATATTGTGATTCGAAGTTTATATCTGCTGATGCTGTTTTTTGTTCATTTTTATTTTCGTTTGAATATGTCATTTCTATTTGACTTGTTTTGCTTGGTGTTAATTTGTTTGTTGCAACATCTAATTTTAAGGCAATTTTTGTTCCACCTGATACATCATATTTTTCTTGTTCACCTTTAAATTTGATAGTTACTTCTGATTCACCATTTGAATTTTTGTCTGAACTTGTGCTTTCAACTTCTAGTCCATTTTTATATAATACTGCATATTGAGCTGATTTTACTGTCATTTCTTTTGGTAATTTTACAGTTACAATTGGATTTTTGTATAAGTCTTTACTTTCGTCATTTGATTCTAGTGTTGCATTTACTGTTATTGTTTGACTATCTGCTATTGTTGAAATTTTTGATATATCTAAGTTTATATTTCCTAATGTTTCTGTTTCTTTTAATGTTATTACTTTTTCTGCTACTTTTTTATTTGTTGTTACTTTTTCTTTTATTCCTGTTAGACCTTTTATTTCATCTCTTCCATATCCTGCACTTAATATTCTGTCTCTTATAACATCTCCGAGCCCACGAGACAGGCAGAAATATCGTATGCCGTCTTCTGCTTGAAAAAAAAAAAAAAAAAAAAA
>USOM01000016.1 GCA_900556345.1 uncultured Clostridium sp.
TTCTGCTGCCTCTGCTCCCAGCCTTGTGGCAATGACCCTGTCATACGGGCACGGCTCTCCGCCCCGCTGCATATGCCCCGGAACTGTAACGCGGATCTCCTGCCCCGTCTTCTCCTGAATCTGTGCTCCCAGCGCATAGGCCACCGACGGATAGGATGGACCGCTCTTTTTCTTTTCTTTCAACTCTTTTTTGGAGAGCGCCGCATCCTCTTTGGAAATTGCTCCCTCCGCCACGGCCAAAATGGTAAAATTCTTTCCCGCCTTTATACGACCGCGGATTGCATCCACCACCACATTAATATCATAGGGAATCTCTTCTTGAGATTTATAACCTAAATCATGTTCAATCTCAGCCCATGTGTATTGCAGAATTGAGCTAATTTGAATTTCTAATTTTAAATTATGATACTTAAGATATTCCTGTGCTTTAACATACTTAGGATCAATTTGAACCACATAATGCAACGAACGATACCCAAAACGTTTTGGATCCAGACTCTTTCTTTTATCAATAGAATTATCACGATCAATAATAAACTCATTTTCAATTAATTTCGATATTTGATCAACAGTATCCGTATAATATGTAATTACCCTAATACCTGATAAATCTGTTATTTCATCTAATTTGATATCATAAATACTCATTTTGTTTTTTTCTATTAGGCTACATAGTAAATCTAACGGCCCTTCAAAATTGTCTAATTTTATTGCATATCTTTGTGTTTCTAGTGTTAAAATTCCCGGCATATTTTCTCCTTTCTTTTTCCATAAGGACCGGGGCATTTTCCACTGGGACCGTTTCCTTTCACGAAAAATTTTGCAAAAAGAAACGGTCCCAACGAAAAAAGAAACGATCTTTATAAAAAACTATTCTTCTACTTCTCTATTCTCTTCTTCTTTACTTTCACTATTGCTTTCTTCTACAACATCTGCTCTCTTTTCTCTAAGTTCGTTCATAGCTAAATTAATTCTACCTTGATTATCAATTTCGATAACCTTAACAGTAACTTTTTCGCCAATTTGAACATAGTCTTCAACTCTTCTAATATGTTCTTTTGCAATTCTAGAAATGTGAAGTAATCCTTCTTTTCCATTTCCTAAATCAACAAATGCACCATAAGATGTTATTCTTGTAACAGCTCCATAATAGATTCCACCAACTTCGATTTCGCGAACAATGTCTTCTATCATATCTAAAGCATCATAAGCTTTTTCACTGTTTTCGCCGTAGATGTAAACTTGTCCATCTTCTTCAATATCTATTTTTACACCTGTTTCGTCTATAATTTTGTTAATTACTTTTCCACCAGTACCTATAACATCTTTTATTTTTTCTGGTTTTATTTTTGTTGTAATTATTTTTGGTGCATATTCAGATATTTCTGCTCTTGGTTCACCTAAAACTGGTAACATTATGTCATTTAAGATGTACATACGAGCTTTATGTGTTCTTTCAAATGCTTCTTTTATTATGTCATAAGATAATCCATCTACTTTTATATCAACTTGTATAGCTGTAATTCCTTTTTCTGTTCCTCCTACTTTAAAGTCCATATCTCCGAAAAAGTCTTCTATTCCTTGTATATCTGTCATCATAACATAGTTATCTGGATTTTCTGGGTCTGTTATTAAACCTGTTGAAATTCCTGCAACTGGTCTTTTTATTGGAACCCCTGCATCCATTAATGATAATGTACTTGCACAAATGCTTCCTTGTGATGTAGATCCATTTGATGATAATATTTCAGATACAACTCTTATTGCATAAGGAAATTCTTCTACTGATGGTAATACTGGAACTAATGCTTTTTCTGCTAATGCCCCATGACCAATTTCACGTCTTCCAGGTCCACGTGATGTTCGTGCTTCTCCAACTGAATATGCTGGGAAGTTATATTGATGCATATATCTTTTTGATTTTTCTAAGTCTATTCCATCTAATTCTTGCTCTTCACTCATCATTCCAAGTGTTGTAATTGACATAACTTGTGTTAATCCTCTTGTAAACATTGCGCTTCCATGTACTCTTGGAAGTAAACCAACTTCACATGATAATGGTCTTATTTCGTCTAATGTTCTTCCGTCAACACGTTTGTGTTCGTAGAAAATCATATCTCTAACAACTTTTTTCTCTAATTTGTATAAAGCTTCTCCTATATTAGATTTATCTTCTTCGAATTTTTCTTCACCAAATTTTTCTTTATATTCTTCATTTACTTTTTCTGTTAATTTATCAATGTTATTATCTCTTACTTGTTTGTCTTTTTCAGTAACGGCTTTTTTCATTTCATCTTTGTAATTTTCTGATAAATAATCATATATTTCAGGTATTACTGCAAATGATTTGTATTCAAATTTTGGCTTTCCAATTTCTTCTTTCATTTTTGAAATGAATTCACATAATTTTTTAATTTCAACATGTGCTGTCTCAATTGCTTCTAGCATTTTTTCATCTGGTACTTCGTTTGCACCTGCTTCTATCATTGCTATTTTATCGTGTGTTCCAGCAACTGTTAAAGTTAAATCACTGTGAGCTCTTTGTTCTACTGTTGGATTTATTATAATTTCATCATTTACTAAACCTACATTTACTGCTGCTGTTGGTCCACCAAATGGGATATCTGAAATTGAAAGTGCTGCTGATGCTCCTATCATTGCTGCAACTTCTGGAGAGTTGTCTTGTTCTACAGATAAAACTGTACATACAACTACTACATCATTTCTGAAATCTTTTGGGAACAAAGGTCTTAAAGGTCTATCTATTGCTCTTGATGTTAATATTGCCTTATCTGAAGGTTTTCCTTCTCTTTTTGTGTATGAACCTGGTATTTTTCCTACTGAATATAATTTTTCCTCAAAATCTACTGATAGTGGGAAAAAGTCTATTCCTTCTTTTGGTTCTTTTGATGCTGTTACATTTACCATAACAACTGTGTCTCCATATCTTACTAAGACACTTCCATTGGCTAAAGCTGCCATTTTTCCTGTTTCTATTGTTAATTTTCTTCCTGCTAGTTCTGTTTCATAAACTTTAAACATAAAATTTCTCCTTTTTTATTATATTTTTTACACCCCGTTAATTTTAAGTTTATTATTAGTATGTAACCTCTATAATGTGCTTAATGTTTTAAGCATATTATACAAGCTACACTTAAACTAATACATAAACTTTTTATTATTTAAACTTTAAAAAAGAAGGGCAAAAATCCTCCTGCCCCCTTGTTATAATTATTTTCTTAATCCTAATTTAGCAACTATTTCTCTATATCTGTTTACATCTTTTTTAGCTAAATAGTTTAATAAGTTTCTTCTTTTACCAACCATTTTTAAAAGTCCTCTTCTAGAGTGATTGTCTTTTTTGTGAACTTTTAAGTGTTCTGTTAGTTCATTGATTCTTTCTGTTAAAAGAGCGATTTGTACTTCTGGTGATCCAGTATCTTTTTCATCTCTTTTATATTTTGCTATTATTTCAGCTTTTGATTCTTTTGATATCATAGTTTACACCTCCTGTTTTCTTTTTCTCCTTAGACCTGGTTTAAAATCGGGTGTGTTAATTATTTAACTAAGTTTAAGGAATTTTTTTACATTTGTTATTTTACTACATTTTTTGAGGTTTGGCAAGTTTTTTTTGAAAATTTCAGTAAATACTTCGAATATATTTTCATATATACTACTAATTTAAACTCATTATATTTTTGTAATAATAAAAAAATCGCCTTGAATTAACTTCAAAACGATTTCAACCATAAAATATATTAATAATTCCTATACTGATTCTTATCAGCTCTTTCATCATATTTTCTATCATATTGTTCATTATTAAAGAACCAATCTGTCTTTTTATCCTTAGGGTCTCTTTTTCTTATCTTATTAACCAATAAATCAAAAAATACACAAAAAGCTATAATTAGTGCAACAGCTGAAACTAGTGTATTTTGCATAACACTCATATCCATTGTTTCTCCTGACATTAATACTGGAATAGCATTTGTTAATATGTACCCACCAAAATAAAATCCGTAAGAGGCTAAATACAATATTCCTCCAATTATGTTTCTTCTTAAAACCAATATCATACAAAGTATTGCAACAAATAATAAAACTACCTCAACAGTAAAATTAAATGCTGTAAAGCCTCCAAAACTTTGGTCATATTGTGCTTGGAATGCGACAACAACTCTAAATAGCCAAAACATTCCCATAAACATTACAAGTAACCATGAAGATAAATTTTTCATTTTACATCCTTATCCTTTCTTTTTGTTTAAGTTAAACACCACATCAAAATAAAATGCTTAAACGATCTAATATCGCCTAAGCATCTCTTTATTATTCTTCGCCATCAACGAAATCAAATTCATCTTTAAATTTATCTTTGAAAATATTAAATACTTTCATTAATGTTTCTTCACTGTCAACACTAACATAAGATTCTTGTTCGCTATCTTCTTCTGAATCTTCTAGTTTTAGTATTACTACTTCTCCGTCGTCTTCTTCTCCTTCTTCAAGTACTGGTAATAATACAACATATTGTTCATCTTCTAATTCTATTAAATCTAAAAATTCGAATTTTACCTCGTTTCCGTCTTCATCATTTAAAGTTATGATATTATCTAATTCTTCTCCTTCAAAATTTTCTTCCATAATTTCTCCTTTCAATATTTTTGAATATTTTTTTAATTTTAAAAACTTTTGCTTTATGAATTTTTTTCTCTCTCCATATATGTTTCTAATATATATACTGCAGATATAGTATCTACTATATTTCTTTTTTTATGCTTGTTGATATTTAAAAAATTCATTGTTTTATGAGCAGCAACTGTTGTAAGCCTTTCGTCTATATAGTCTATTTTTAATTTGTTATACTTACATTTTAATTTATGTATTAATTTTTCTGTTAATTCTGCTCTTTCAGATTTTGTACCATTCATATTATAGGGCATTCCAACAACTATTGTATCAATATTGTATATTTCAATTAATTCGTCAATTTTTTTTAAGATTAACTTGTCACTTCCATTAGATTGTAAGGTTTCTAGCCCTTGAGCGGTAATTCCTAATTCGTCTGTTATTGCGAAACCTGTTCTTGCTTCGCCATAATCTATTCCTAAAATTCTCATTAGTCCTCAATTCCTATATAACTTTTTACTAATTTTTCTAGTAACTCGTCTCTTTCTATGCATCTTATTTTGTTTCTTGCATCTTTGTGACTTGTTATATATGTTGGGTCTCCAGATAATATATATCCAACCATTTGATTTATAGGATTATATCCTTTTTCAACTAGTGCTTCATATACATCTTTTAGAATTTGTTTTGTGTCTATATCCTTGTTTTTTTCTACCTTGAAAAACATTGTTTTATCAAAATCCATTTTAATTCCTCCTTTATATGTTATTTATTTGACTTTCATCTTTAGAAGCTTCATCTAAATGTTTTTCCATTTTCTTTAAAACTTCTTCAATTCCTGTACCTTTATAATATGTTGCAACAACAAAGTTTAAAGACGGACTAACCACAACGTCTTCACGTTTTTTCTTTTTGCTCTTTTTCTTCTTTTTGCCTTCTTCTATTTCCTCAACTTGGAAATTGTCTTTTAGGGATATTTGTAATTTTTCTGTTGATTCTTTTATTTCATTTATAAAATCTGCTAAGCTATCTGCTTCTACTCCTGAAAATACTATTACAAATTTTGGTCCCATATATCTTACAAATATGTATTTTTCAGCAATATTTCCTTGTACGTTTTTACTTACTTCTGTTATTACTTTATTTCCTAATTCTCTAGATACTCTATTTATATCTTCAATATTAGAAATCCTAAACATACATATTGCTGATGTAGTATATTGATCTATTATTTTCTTTCCATCACCATATAAATATTCTGCTGAATTTAGACCTGTAAATAAATCTTTTCTTACTATGTTTTCTAGTATTTTTTGATAATCTACCGCTTTTAAAACTGATACTATATTTTCTTTTACTGTTTCAAATATTGTTGTATCAATATTATCAAAATCGTGTGGAACTCCACTTTCTATTATCCAATATCCTATATATACATTATCTATATATAAAGGGAAAAATATTGCTGATTTTGCTCTATCAAATTCTTTTTCTTGATATGGTAATTTTTCTCCCTCATTGTTTATTGTAATATATTTAGGACTAGCAGTTGATATGCTGTCCTTAAATATATTAACTTCGTGTAATTTGCTTAATGTATCCCAATGGTTGCTATTAACATTTGAAGCTTTTACTACATAATCTGTTCCGTCAAATACTACTATTGTTGAATATTTTATTTGATATTTTTCTATTATTATATCATTTATAGATTTTATCTTTTTATCTACGCTCAAATCACTTCCTGTTATGTTCATAAAGTCTTGTAATATATTAAGATTTGTAAATCTTCTATTTTGTGTTTGAAATGACTGAATCCTTTTGTATAAAGACAAATTATAAATTCCTAATGCAAGTACTGTAAAAACTAATACTATAACCACTATTACTAACAAGATTTGTCCCTCCACTTTCAATTCTTTTAATATCTATTTCTCATGCTATTTAATGTATCATTCATTCCAGATGAGAATGAGTTTGGATATTGGTTATTACTACTATATCCTTGTTTTGAATTTTTCTTATTTTTTTTGCCATTATTGTTATTATTTGGTAATAATGGATATATTGTTTCTGCAAGTGCTGTTAATTTTGCTTTAAATTCTTTTGGATATCCATTTAATTTTATTTCACATTCTATTAAGCCTTCAAGATATTTTGCATATACATCTTCATCGAATGGAATTTGAGCTGCTACTTTTACAGTATTTCTGTCAAATAATTCTGTCATAAATGACATTTCTGGATCATTATAATTTGACATTCCTCCTACGATATTCTTTCCAGTAACTCCTCTTACTCTTAAAATTTTATTTAATACTATTCTTATTTTGCTTTCCTCAAGTGCATTTTTTATTTTTAATTCTCTTAAAAATTCTGTTAATGGTTGAATTGTTAGCACATCCATTGATTGAACTAAATATAATTCTTGAACTTTTGCAAAATATTCTATAGGTGTATTAAAATCACAATCTATTAATATTAATGAATGATTTTTTACTAAAGTTTCCATTATTGAATGAGAATTTTTTATTTCTTCATTTTGGCTTGGTATATTTGTGTATACTGATAGGTTGTTATTAACTTTTATTCCTTCTGCTCTTCCAGCCATTAAGTTATCTAAAGAATTAACTGCTGTTCTTCTTAAATCCTCATCATTTTTTGTATATATATAGTATGCATTTTTATTCTGTGTAGCATCTAAAATTGCAGTGTTTATTCCCATACTTGATAATATTTGTGCAACATTGTTTACTACAAATGATGTTCCATTTTTACTTGTTCCTACAAATGCTACTACCTTTTTATCTCCTGTTAATAAGCTTTCAAATTCTCCATCTTCAAACACATTATCATATTTTTTCATATCTTGATTGCTACTGCTTGTATAAATATTTCCTTTAGCTGATTTTTGAACTGGATGACTAAATCTATCGTCTATTCTTTGACTATAATCTTCATAATCATCTTCGTCATCGTGGTTATCATATTCTTCTTCATATTCGTCGTCATCATAATCTTCATCATCATCTTCTTCATCAAAACCTGGTAAAATAGATATATCTTCTTTTACATTAACTTTTGATACTTTCTTTGGAACCACTTCTTCTATTTCATCATCTTCGTCATCTTCATCAAATCCTGGTAAAACATCAACTTTTTCTTCTTCTAGTTCTTCTTGCTCCTCTGGAAGTGGAGTTTTTCTTGGCCTTCCTCTTCTTTTTGGTTTTTCTTCTGTTTCTTCTGGAAGTGGATTTTTTCTTGGTCTACCTCTTCTTTTTGGTTTTTCTTCTATTATGTCATCAACTTCTGTTAAATCATCATCTTCATCTTCTATTTCTTCAATTTGTTTTACAGGTTTCTTTTTGTCTATATTCAAATACATATTGCTTTTCATTGTTGTTGGTACTACAACAGGTTTTGACATCATAGGATTTGATTCAACTTCTAATAATTTCTCGCTTGTACCTTTTCTTCCTTTTCTTCCTGTCTTTCCTTTTGTTGTTTTGCTTATTTCTTTTCCTGTTGGATATACAATTTTTTGATATTCTGGTGATGTTTCACTTAACACTTCTTTTACATTGTTTGGTAATACCGTAATTATTACTTTTAATTGTTCTTGTGTGTATTGTGATACAATATTTTTAAAACTTTCTGCATATTTTTCTTCGTTATTTCCTAATTTTTTGAAATGCATTAAAATATTTCTCATTTCAACTTCGCTTACATCACTATCATTTTCTTTTTCGTAATTGACGTTTTCTGAATCAATTTTATAATATAATTTTGCTTCTTTTTTTGAACGTGGTTTATTTATTAATCTACATACTTCTTCTGTTGACCTATCTTCACCAATTATTGCATTATATATTCCTATTCCAAATAATTTTACTAATATATCTTCTGATTTTGTTCTTCTTTCTGAACATATTAAAATTATTGGTATATCACTTCCATCTGATGCAACAGCTTCGTCACTTATGCTATCTAATCTATCAAAAATGAACTTGTCCTTTTGCTCTAAACTAGAGCTTGTAAATTCCTCTAAGTCCTCGCTTATTACTACTCTATCATAATTTTTATTTCTTTGTAATTCTTTTAAAATTGCATTGAAATAGTAAACATTTTTATATGATATTATCTCTTTATATTGTTTTTGATATTTTTTAACAATAGATGTTGAAATATTTTCATCATTTACTGCAAATAAAACTTTCATTTGTTATTTACTCCCTTCCAAATTTTACAACTATAGTAAATACAAGTGGTAATACTTGACATATTATTGCTAAAGTTACAAATGATACCATAAGGGCTAGTCCTTTTTCTTGTATTTCAAGATGTCTGATTCCTAAAACATAATTATAAATTCCTCCAACCATTATTCCTAAGAAGCAAAATGGTATGCTATATATTTGCAATTTATGTAAAATATATGCTGTTAGTCCATAAGCATCTGAACCATAAGTTTCTTTGTAATCCTCTAAAGATTTCATTTCTTTTTCCTTTAGTTCTACTAAAGTACTTTCTGTTTCATTTGTTAAAACTTTTTCTGTTGATTTATTTTGTGTTGTAGTATTATTTACATTTGCCGCAGTTGTTACTGCATACACCTTGTTTATCCCAAATGTACCTAGTATTATTATCATTATTGTAACAAACATTATAGTAATATTTTTCTTCATTTAGTTTCCCCCTCTAGAATCGGTATTAATTCCTATTTTTTTTACCCTTATATCATACAATACTATCAAAAAAATAGCAAGGTGTTTTTGAAAAATTTTCAAAAACTTTCCTTATATTTTGTCATATAAATACTGCATATATTTATATACTGAATTTCCCCAATTTGTATCTGTTGCATATCTTTTATTTACTGCAGTTATTGTATTTCCACTATAATATTTTCCAGAGGCTACTTGTCCATCATAAATCTTTGTTCCTGATGGATTCAAATAATATTTAACTAATACTCTTGCTATTAAATCTATAGATTCTGAGTAACTTGAAAATGAGTAGGCGCCATTGTATGGATTTGAGTCATACGCACCATATCCAAATAAATTGTATTTATTTTTTGCAAGTCTTGATGTTCCCCAAGCACTTTCGTGTATTCCAATTGCTGCAACAAACATTCCATTTATGTTATATTCATCTTCTATGTAATAAAAATATTCTGAATTATTTTGAAATATTTTATTTGTATCTTTACTATCTGTTAGAGCTTTTTTAAATTGCTCTGCCGAAAAACCAGATGGTTTATTTAGCTCAATATCTCTAGATAAGCTACCTTTTCCTTCATTTGAAGAATTGTTTTCTTCTGTTTTTTCTGGTTCTACATATATTTTGGTTCCTATATCAATTATTTTATTTATAGATGATTTAGTTACAACACATCCTACTTGTTCTTCTTTTACTACATTTCCGTCATTATCATATATTTTTTTCATTGTTATGGTTTGAATTCCGTTTCTTCCTTCTTGTGAAACTGTAGTTGTTCCTTGATACAATTCATTATTATTTCTATATTTAGTTATATACTCCAATTCTTCTTGCTTTTCGTATATTTCTTCTTTTCCACTTTTGCTTTTCGTATTTTTTTGAATTATTTCTTCTAGATTAACAATTTTTGCATTACTGACTTCAATTTTTCCAGATTTATTTTCTTTTTCATCAGTTGCATAAGTTTCTTTGTTTGATATAAATC
>USOM01000017.1 GCA_900556345.1 uncultured Clostridium sp.
AAAATGTAAATAATAAAAACAAATGTAAAAATGAAAGGATGATATAAATGAAATTTGATGCATGGAACGATTTTGAAAAAGGTGACTGGCAATCAGAGATAAATGTAAGAGACTTTATACAAAGAAATTACACACCTTATGAAGGCGATTCAAACTTTTTAGCAAATCCTACTGAAAAAACAAAAAAATTGTGGGATGAAGTATTAGAATTATACAAAGAGGAAAAAGCAGCTCCAGGTGGAGTTTTAGATATAGATACAAAAACTGTATCAACAGTTGCAGCACATGATGCTGGATATATAGACAAAGACCTAGAAGAAATAGTAGGACTTCAAACAGATAAACCTTTAAAAAGAGCAATTATGCCATTTGGAGGTATCAAAATAGTTGAAAAATCATGTGAAGCTTATGGAAGAAAAGTTGACCCAGAAGTTGATAAAATTTTCCATACAATAAGAAAAACACATAATGATGGAGTATTTGATGTGTACACACCAGATGTAAGAAGAGCTCGTTCAAATAAATTATTAACAGGTTTACCAGATGGATATGGACGTGGAAGAATAATTGGAGACTATAGAAGAGTTGCACTTTATGGTGTTGATGTTTTAATAGAAGAAAAGAAACATGAACTCGAAGAATTAGATGTAGACTGCTTTACAGAAGATATAATTCGTCATCGTGAAGAAGTTTCTGAACAAATAAAAGCTTTAAATGCTCTAAAAATTATGGCATCTAAATATGGATTTGATATTTCAAAACCTGCTAACAATGCAAAAGAAGCAATCCAATGGTTATACTTTGGATATTTAGCAGCAATAAAAGACCAAAATGGTGCTGCTATGAGTTTAGGTAGAACATCTACATTCTTAGATATTTATATTGAAAGAGATTTAAAAAATGGTACTTTAACAGAAGAAACAGCACAAGAATTAATGGATCATTTTATAATGAAATTAAGATTAGTACGTTTCCTTCGTACACCAGAATATAATGAACTATTCTCTGGAGACCCTGTATGGGTAACAGAAAGTATCGGTGGAATGGGAATTGATGGAAGAACTTTAGTTACTAAAAACTCATTTAGATTACTTCACACTCTAGTAAACTTAGGACCTGCTCCAGAACCAAATATGACAGTTTTATGGTCTACAAGATTACCAGAAGGATTCAAAAGATTTGCAACAGATATTTCAATAAAAACATCATCAATTCAATACGAAAATGATGACTTAATGAGAATCACATTAGGAGATGACTATGGAATAGCTTGCTGCGTATCTCCAATGAGAATTGGAAAACAAATGCAATTCTTCGGAGCTCGTGCAAACCTTGCAAAAACTTTATTATATGCTATCAATGGTGGTGTTGATGAAGTAACTAAAAAACAAGTTGCACCAAAATTTGCACCAATTACTTCTGAATACTTAGACTATGATGAAGTAATGGAAAAATATGATCAAATGATGGATTATGTTGCAAAAATTTATATAAAAGCATTAAATGCAATTCACTATATGCATGATAAATATTCTTATGAAGCAATCGAAATTGCATTACATGATAAAGATGTATTCCAAACAATGGCTTGTGGAATAGCTGGACTTTCTGTTGCAGCAGACTCATTATCTGCAATAAAATATGCAAAAGTAAAAGTAATTCGTGATGAAGATGGAATTGCTACAGACTATGAAGTAGAAGGAGAATACCCACAATTCGGAAATGATGATGACCGTGTTGACCAAATAGCAGTTGACTTAGTAAAACGCTTTATGGAAAAACTACGTAAACATCCAACATACAAAAATGCAAAACACACATTATCAATATTAACAATCACATCAAATGTTGTATATGGTAAAGCAACAGGAAATACCCCAGATGGACGTCGTGCAGGTGCTCCATTCGGACCTGGAGCAAACCCACTTCACGGACGTGATAAAAACGGAGCTTTAGCTGTTATGAACTCAATTGCAAAATTGCCTTTTGATTCAGCTGAAGATGGAATTTCGTTTACATTCTCAATTACTCCTGGAACTCTTGGAAAAACTGAGGATGAAAAAGTTACAAATTTAGTAAATATGTTAGATGGATATTTCGCAGAAACTGGACATCATATAAATGTTAATGTATTTGATAGAAGCTTATTACTAGATGCTATGGACCATCCAGAAAAATATCCTCAACTTACAATTCGTGTTTCAGGTTATGCAGTTAAATTTACTTCTTTGACAAGAGAACAACAAATGGATGTTATTAACAGAACTATTCACGAAAAAATATAATTTTTTCTGATTGGGGACGGTTCCTTTTCCGAAAAGGAACCGTCCCCAATCCAAAAAATGAAAGGATTATGATATGCAAAACAAAGATAATTTAAAATATTATGCAAAAGTACACTCAGTTGAATCTTTCGGTACCCTTGATGGACCTGGAATAAGATATGTTTTATTTTTACAAGGATGTAGCCTAAGATGTAAATATTGCCATAATAGAGATACTTGGGACATAAATGCAGGAGATTACCGTTCTTTAGATGATATTTTTGATAATATTTTGAGATATAAAAATTATATAAAAAAAGGTGGCGTTACTTGCTCTGGTGGCGAACCTCTTTTGCAATTTGAGTTTTTAATTGAACTTTTTAAGAAGCTTAAAGCTAAAGGCATTCATACTTGTATTGATACATCTGGTATGGTTGGTTTGACTGATAAAATGAAGGAACTCATTGATTTAACTGATTTATTTTTGATGGATGTTAAACATATTGATCCAGATAAATGTAAAGATTTAGTTGGATTTTCTAATGAAAGAGAGCTTGCTTTTATTAGGTATTTAAGTGATATTGGTAAACCTATGTGGATTAGACAAGTTTTAGTTCCTACGTTTACTGATGATGAAAATGATTTGATTAAATTAAGAGATTTTATTGGATCTTTGAAGTCTGTTCAAAAAGTTGAGTTTTTACCTTATCATACTATGGGTAAATATAAGTGGCTTGAGTATGGTGATAAGTATGAGTTGGAAGGCGTACGTGAAGCTAATGATGAGGATATTGAAAGAGCTAAGAGGATTGTTTTGGGACCATAGGGGTCGGTTCTTTTTGGTCCCAATGAAAAGATTGTTTCTTTTTTCATTGGGACCGTTTCTTTTTGCAAAAAAATAAATAGAATGTTGTTTTATTTTTACAACATTCTATTTTTATGATATTTTAAATTTTTCTATTATTGGTTTTAATAATTCTGATACTTCAACTTCCAATGCAACCGAAAGAGCACATATTTCGTAATCTCTTACTGTTCTTTGATTATTTTCTATTCTATGTAGACAGGTTACTGGTATATTTATTCCTAGTAACAGTAATTTTGATGAAAGTTTTTCGAGCGAATACCCTTTTTCTATACGTTTTTGTTTTATTATCGGACCTACTAAGTTTAAGTTGTTTTCATATTTACCAGCGTTTTTCATTATTTTAACTCCTATCTTTTTTATTTATTATTATATATTTTTTAGCAAAATTTTTATTGACACTGGTGTGAATAAATGATAATATTATAATGTACTATGAATAAATTTGTATTTATAGAAAAAATATTACAAAGGAGATAATTTAATGGAGAATTACAATTTTAATAGAAAAAATAATGGTATTACTTTAATTGCATTGGTTGTGAGTATTATTGTTTTGTTGATTTTAGCAGGAATTAGTATTAGTATGCTTAGTGGGGAGAATGGAATTTTGAATAGAGCTACTGAGGCTAAAAGAACATATCAAATATCAAGTGAGAAAGAAGCAATTTCTTTAATTGTTGCTTCATCTCAAATTGATACTTCTCTTGGCAATAACGTCAATTATATTGGAAAAAAACTGTATACTAAAAATTTTGTAAATAGCGATAAATGGGATTATATTTATACAACTAATGATAATAAATCTTATGGTGATGGTTGGTATTATATAACTAAAGATGTTAATTTGGATAATTATGGTAAAGCTCAAAATGAATGGTTAGTTAATTATGATACAAATGAAATTATAGAGCTTGCAAGTGATGAATATGTTGAATTTTCTATTAGTAATGATGTTTTAATTACTGATGGTTTAATTTTTAATATAGATTCAAATGATATTTCTGTATCTGATAAGTCTACTTGGGGTAATGGTGTTGAGTTGTATGGGTTTGATAATGATGAAAGTCAAGATAATGCAAACGGATTGTATTTTGATGGTGTAGATGATTATGTGTCTTTTAAGTCGAATAATACATTTGATGAGGGGTTTACACTTTCGTATTATGGTTTAGCTAGTAATAACGTTGTTTTCTCTAAACAAAAAGATACTCCAGCATATTCATGCAGATTTGGATTTGAAGCTAATAGTTTTGCATTTAATACTTCCAAAAAAAATGCAAATTCAAGCTGGGCTTCTGGAATTGACGAAGGTTCTTACGGCAACTTGCTTACACCATGTAAATGTATTGAAGGAAATTTATGTTTCATTGATCTTACATTTATTTCAAATCAAAACAAATTCATTATATATCAAAACGGAAATTACATTGCCGAAACAACTGTTGATTCAGAATATTGGAGTGGAATAAATGGTGGAAAACAAATATTAGAAGATGCTAATTTAAGTTTCTATCTTGGAAGGTGGTTGGGATATAATTGGAATTATACAAAATGCACTATATATAATTTAAAACTTTATAACCGTTCCCTATCACCGGAAGAAATAAAAGAAAATTACATAAAAACAACAGCATATCACAACAACTAAAACAAAATCGAGTAGCACATTTTACATCTGCTACTCGATTTTCCCTATTTATGCATCTTCTCTAATTCTTTGCAATCTCTCTCATCCAAATTACTAAGTCCAAACTCCAGCAAAGAAATCACAATCCTATTAAAAGACAAATTTTTAAGATTTGCAAGATTTTGTACATCATCTACTATATTTTCTGGTAATCTCAAAGTTTTACTAACTCCGCTATGATTTTGTGGTATTCTTAATTTGTTCATATTTGCAACCTCCTTGCAAGTATTCTATAATAAAAGGCTTTGCAAATATGCACCGAATTTCAGTTGCAGTATCATTTAATCAAATCCAACTCAAACCAAAACTCAACGCCACCAGCAACATTTCTAACACCATAGCTGTTGCCATAATTATTCATAATAGCCTTTACCAAAGAAAGACCTATACCACTACCTCCTTTGTCACGGTTACGAGATTCATCTGCTTTATAAAATCTATTCCAAATACGAACCATATCATCCTTAGAAAATTCCTCAAATGTATTAAATACCTTAATTCTTACCTTATTAGTATCCTCTAAAATTTCATTTTCAATTCTAACAACTTTTTCGCCATTAATCTCAATTGAATATTTAATAGCATTTGTAATATAGTTTGTTAAAACCTGGTCAATATAGAAATCATCAGCATAAACCATAATTTCTTTAGACAAATCTATATTTTTCTCTAATTTCACATTTTCTTTTTCCATCATAACAACAGATTTTCTTAAAATTTCATTTTCTAATTCAACAATATTAAACTCCTTATTATTAAACTCCATTTTACCATATTCAAGTTTCATAAGTTCTAATAATCTTTTAACCAATCTATCCATTTTACTTGCTTCATCTTGAATTACTTCAGCATAAAATTTTCTAGATTCTTCATCGCTGTTTACATTTTCAATCAATCCCTCACTATATCCTTGAATTAATGCAATTGGAGTTTTTAACTCATGTGAAACATCAGATATAAAGCTTTTTCTCATTTCGTCAATTTGAGACTTTTCCTCTATATCCCTTTCAAGCTGAGTATTATTGTTCTGCAATTGTCTAATTGTTTCTTCTAGTGTAGTTGATAACTTATTTATTCTGTTTCCTAGCATATCAACCTCATCATTTGCATAAGATGATTTATATTTTTGACTAAAATCTAAGTTTGCCATCTTTTTAGCAATCTGATTAAGTTCTACAATAGGCTCACTAAATCTTCTTGATACAACAGACAAAACAGTTCCACCAATTATTATGACAAATATTGCAATTATAGATAAAAACTCATTTGATATTTTTACACTTTCATCAATAGATGTAACAGGCATTCTTATATATAAATGATATGAATTGTCCAAATTTGCAACCAGCATTATGTAATTTATCTTTGTTTTGCTATCACTATATTTACTAATTGTGTATTTTTCGTTTCTTTCTAATACATCAGATTGATTTTTTTCTTCCCTTAAAATTGATATAATCATTTCCCCTATTGCAGAGTAAAAGTCTTTGTTTGAGCTGTAAACACTTACATTTTCATCACTTCTTATCAATATATCAAAATTATTATTTATCGCAATTTTGTCTAATTCGTCTGATAGATTTTTTTGACTTGAATCATCATTATAATATTCATTTATAGTTTGATAAACATTTTCTAATTGCTTTTCTTTATTGTATTCATAGAACTTTCTTAGTACAAAATTGTTAAGTAAAATAAGTGATATAATTATTGCAATAACAATAATACACAAGGATAAAAATAGCTTGGTTCTTATTGATTTAAAAATTCCTATTTCGTTTTTCATAATTAGATTCCCTTCTTAACTGCATATTTTTATATTTGGGCATTCATACTAAAATTTAAAGTTGAGACAAGTTATGCTTAATCCCAACTTCGTTTAAATTTATTTAATTTCGAATTTATATCCTACTCCTCTAATTGTTTCAATATATTTCCCTTTTTTACCCAATTTATGTCTAATTTTTTTTATATGGCTATCTATTGTTCTAGAATCCCCATAATAGTCGTAATTCCAGACATTGTTTAATATTTTGTCTCTTGATAGTGCTATTTTTTCATTATCAAGTAGATACTTTAAAAGCTCATATTCTCTTAAACTTAAATCAACAGGCTTTCCATCAACAGTTACAGTTCTTCCTTGGTCGTTAATTACTATACCATCATAATCTCTAACCTTTTCTTTGTCACCATTGATTCTTTTTAAAATTGCTTCTATTCTTGCGACAAGTATTTTAGGACTAAATGGCTTAGAAATATATTCATCAACCCCAAGTTCAAATCCAAATAATTCGTCTTGTTCTTCGCCTCTTGCTGTAAGCATTATTACAGGAATCTGCGATTCATTTCTTATTTTTCTTAAAACAGACCATCCGTCTAGTTTTGGCATCATAACATCTAATAATATTAAACTTATCTTATTTTTGTTTTCCTCAAAAACCTCAATTGCCTCTTCTCCATCGCCTGCTTCTAGTGTTTTGTAATCATTTTTAGCTAAAAAATCTTTTATTAATTTTCTCATTCTCGCTTCATCATCTACAATTAAAATAGTAGTATTTTCCATTTGTAAGCATCCTCCTTATTTTGATAGCTTTTTTTATTATACATTATCTTTGTGATGATTTTATGAATTTTTTATGTAGATTTATTTTTTTATTTCTATTGTTTTTGTGTCATAAGCTAAACTTACTTTTTCTTTGTTTAATATTGTAACAATATTTCTATTTACTCCATCTTTTAATTCTAGGAATTCATTATAATCTGTTACATCAAAGTAGAAATATATAGAAATTCTAAAACTGCTTTCTGCTATTTCTGTAAAGTATATACTTATTGTGTCTTTTATTATATTTTCATTTTTCATTAAATCTTCATATATTCTTCGTTTTAATTCAACAATTTTCTCAGGCTTTGTATCCTCTACAATATCAAGATTTAATACATATCTTCTGCGTCTCATTTTACTTAAATTTTCTATTGAGCTAGATGCTATTGCTGAATTTGGTATTTGAAGTATAGAATCATCTAATTGTCTTATTCTTGTACTTCTTAATGTCATATCCTCAACTGTTCCTTGATAGTTTTGTACTTTTATATAATCTCCAACCTTAAATGGTTTATCTGCAAATATTATAAATCCACCAAGCAAACTTTTAACTGTATCTTGTGCAGCCAATGTTAATACAACAGTTCCAAGTCCTAGTCCAGTTATTAATCCACTTAGGTCATATCCAATTTCATAGAATACTAAAAATGTTGCAACTATATATATTCCAACTCTTATAAGTCTTATCATCATTTTTGTTGATGCTTCATTTATCTCTTTTTCGCTTTTATCTCTTATTGCTTTTATAAATCTTGATTTTTTAGTCATACTATTTGCTAAACTGTTTGCAATTGTAATTGTTACTATTACTTTATATATTTTGTTTGCCATAAGCATAAAATTATCTGATAATTCAAATGTTGGTCTTACAAATAAAATTGCTACATATATTCCTGTTACCCTAAAAAATGCTTTTAGTGGCATATAAAATGGATTGTTTTTTATTTGTTTCTTACTTTTGTCAAAATTGAATAGTTTTAAAATTACATAAGAAAATAATGGGCTGAATATATCTAAAACTGCTAGGATTATTATTGCTATAATTAAGTCCATTAATGTTTCAGCGTTTAAGTTTTTTATTATTTCTAGTATTGTGTTCATATTTTCCTCCTTTTGCCCCATTGGGACCGGTTCTTTTTGTGCCAGCGAGAGACCCATTGGGACCGGTTCTTTTTGGGTCCATTTTGGTAAAATTATTTTAATAATTAAAAATGGACCCAAAAAGAACCGGTCCCAATGGGTCTCACTATGTCATATAATCTTTTAACTTCTTACTTCTACTTGGATGTCTTAATTTTCTTAATGCTTTTGCCTCTATTTGACGTATTCTTTCTCTTGTTACGTCAAATTCTTTTCCAACTTCTTCTAGAGTTCTAGCTTTTCCATCATCTAGACCAAATCTTAGTCTTAAAACTTTAGCTTCTCTAGGAGTAAGTGTTTGCATTACTTCTGCAAGTTGCTCTTTAAGAAGTGTATATGCTGCTGCATCCTGTGGTGCAGGTGAGTCCTCGTCTTGAATGAAATCTCCTAAGTGACTATCATCTTCTTCACCAATTGGTGTTTCAAGTGATACTGGATCTTGCGCTATTTTTTGAATTTCCATTACTTTGTCAATTGGCATTTCAAGTTCTTTTGAAAGCTCTTCTGGGCTTGGTTCTCTTCCTAGTTTTTGTAATAAGTGTCTTGATGTTCTTATTAATTTATTTATTGTTTCAACCATGTGAACTGGTATTCTTATTGTTCTTGCTTGGTCAGCTATTGCTCTTGTTATAGATTGTCTAATCCACCAAGTTGCATAAGTACTGAATTTGAATCCTTTTGTATAATCAAATTTTTCTACTGCTTTTATTAATCCCATATTTCCTTCTTGGATTAAATCTAGAAATAGCATTCCTCTTCCAACATATTTTTTAGCTATACTTACAACCAATCTTAAGTTTGCTTCTGCAAGCTCTTGCTTTGCATCTTCATCTCCATCTAAAATTCTTTTTGCTAAATCTAATTCTTGGTCATACGTTAATAGTTTTATTCTACCAATCTCACGTAAATACATTCTAACTGGGTCATCTACATTTATTCCCTCAAATGTATCATCTTGTGTTATTTCATCTAGTTTTAAATTTTCAACTTCTTTTAAATCTTCCTCATTTGGTTCATCATCAAAGTCATCTTTTAAAACATCTACTCCTAATTCTTCCATTACATCAAATACTTTTTCTATTTGATCTTGATTTGCATCATCTAGCTCTAATGCAAGTTCTCCATAAGTTAATTTTCCTTTTTCTTTTGCCTTTTTAAAAAACTCTAGCATAAAATCAATCTGTAAAAGAGGCTCACCACCACTTACGGTAATACCGCCGCTATTTTTCCAGTAAGTACGATAACGGAGTGCCTGATTTAACAGCTCATCCGCACTTCTCCACACCGCACCATTTTCCTCTGTCATCTTCCATGTATCTGGATTGTGACAGAACTGACATCGCAAAGGACAACCCTGTAAAAAAACAATAAAACGAACTCCCGGCCCATCCACCGAACCAAAACTCTCCGTAGAATGAACAAGAGCCATCGCATTTTTATTACATTCTGTCATGGCATGTTCTGGCAATTACATCTAACTGCTGTTCT
>USOM01000018.1 GCA_900556345.1 uncultured Clostridium sp.
AAATTATTTTATCAATCATAAAATTTGATACATTTAGATTTTCTATATTTAATGAATTTTCTGCAATATATTCTATAAGTTTAGGTTCAATAGCATTGTAAAAATCATCAAAAGTATTTAATTCTAAAAAACTGTATTTTGTTGATTCTGGAAAAATATACCTGGCTGTTGGGTAAATATCTCTGTTTGAATTTTCCAATGTTGAGGTATGTCTCATACTATCTATTATTATATTGTTGGAATCTGTTAGGATAATATTACTGTGTTTACCCATTAATTCTATAATTAGCTTTCTGCAAATAGGTTTATTAGGGTTTTCATTATTTTCTAAATCTATAAAAACAATTCTTTCTAAATCAATAGTATAAATATTTTTTATTTTAAGACCAATTAAATATTTTCTAAGTAACATACAAAAATTAGGTGCTGTAGATGGATTTTTTTGCGGATGTGAAGTTAAACTTATTCTACAATTATTTGATGATATACATATAAGTAACATAAGATTAGAACTTTTGCCATAAAGTCCAAGTGTTACAGTATTTTTGTCTGGTTCGTAAACTTTATCTATTTTATATCCAATAATATTTTTCAATTCTTTAGTAATCGATTTTGTAACAATTCCATCAAAAGCCATTTTAACAGTACCTCCTAAAATTTTTCTAAAATATTTTAACACTAAAATTCAGTAATATCAAGTCATTTGACAAAATATGATAAAAAGTGCTATAATAGAAAAGTCCAAAAGGAGATTGAGAAAAAATGAATAATGAAAATAAAAAGGTAATATCTATAAGATTAATTTATATATTACCAATTATAGCTATGATTATAACAATGATGCTGTATGCAACGAAAAATTTTAGTATAAAAACAGAACAAATTGCAAAAAATAGTGAACAAGAAGAAATAAATGTAGCAAGTATAAATAGGGAAGAAAAAATTGAAACAACATCAAGAAGTGAGGAAATTACAAGAAATAATGATGAGCTACAAAACGAAAACCTACAAACTGAAAATAATGAAGGACAAAAAGAAGAAGTTGTAGTTGAAGAGCAAAAAGCTGAAAATACTAATGAAGAACAAGAAGAAAATAAATACATTTCAATAAAAGATGTAAAAATATCAAAAGATATGGACTTAACTGTAAGAACAGGGCTATCAAGAGCAGATTTTATAACATTAATTTCTGGGGTAAAAGCTGATACATCAGGCTTTTTTGAGGAAAATGCAGGAACAATTTATGATTTATGTGAAGAATATTCATTAAATGAGATATTTTTTTGCGGAATTATTTCAGCAGAATCAGGCTGGGATATAGCATCAAATCATAGAAAAACGCATAATTACATAAGTTTGATGTCAAACGGAAAATTAATAAGTTATCCATCAGTAGAAAGTGGATTAAGAGAAGCAGCTAAAAAGTTACATACAAATTACTTAACTAAAGGTGGTAAATTCTATTATGGAAAAACCTTAACTGCTGTAAAAACAAAATTCTGCCCAGCATCAAGTACGTGGGTTAGCCTGGTTTACGGAAGAATGAGTCAAATAATAAAATAAAAGTAAAATTAGGTGTTTAGATATGTATGAAAATGGAATAATCAGTCAAAGTAAAAATCATTTGTTAAGATATAGATATATTTTAATAGCTATATTAGTTATAATAATAGCTTTACTTATATTAGTTATGGCAGTTATATTTAAAAATACAAATAAAAAGAATAATGTAGCTATATCAGACAATAACAATAATAATAATGAACAAGAACAAGCAATGTTAGTTGAACTAGATAATAAGAAAAAAGAAGAAGAGCAAAGAGAAAAAGAAAAACAAGAAGAAGAAAATGCAACAGGAATTATACATTTAACTTTTGATGATGGACCAAGTTCAGATATTACTCCAGAAATTTTAAATATTTTAAAAGAAAAAGGAGTAAAAGCCACATTTTTCTTAATACATTTTAGTGAAAAAAATGCAGAACTTGTAAAAAGAGAGGACAACGAAGGTCATACTGTAGCATTACATGGGTATTCACATACTTATTCTGAAGTATATAGTTCAGCAGATGCATGTTTAGATAATTTTAGAAAAATACAAGAGCAAGTATACGAAACAATAGGAAAAAAGCCGAATATAATAAGATTTCCTGGTGGAAGTTCAAACACAATTAGCAAAAAATATTGTGTAGGTGTTATGACAGAAGTAACAAAAAAAGCATTAGATGAAGGTTTTAGATATTTTGATTGGAATGTAGATTCAGATGATGCAGGTCATGCCAAAACAAGAGATGATGTATATAAGAATGTAACATCGAAAATCAAACCAGGAAGAGAAAATGTAGTATTAATGCATGATTTTTCACATAATCATAAAACACTAGAAGCATTATCAGACATAATAGATTATGGTTTGCAAAATGGATATGTATTTAGAAAAATAACAGATGATACCAAAATGGTAACACATTCGGTTAATAATTAAATTTTTTGGATTGGGGACGGTTCCTTTTGAGAAAAATTTCTGATTGGGGACGGTTCTTTTTCGGAAAAAGAACCGTCCCCAATCAGAAATGGAGCAATACTCAAGAGGCTGAAGAGATCAGTTTCGAAAACTGATAGGTCGAGCAATCGGCGCGGGGGTTCAAATCCCTCTTGCTCCGCCAAATAAATGAAAAAGTCAAATTGTAGAAAAGCAATTTGACTTTTTTCTTTTACAAATTTCGACAAAAAATTATAACGATATAGATTATTAAAGCATAATATATTATGAGGTGAATTAAATTGAATTGGTTTGAAAATTTGAATCCAATAATTCAGGCTCTAATTGCAACAACATTTACTTGGGGAGTAACAGCACTTGGTTCACTTGTAGTTTGCTTTTTTAAGGAAATAAACAAAAAAGTATTAAATACAATACTAGGATTTAGTGCGGGAGTAATGATTGCTTCATCATTTTGGTCATTGCTTGCACCTGCAATAGATTTATCTGGAGAACTTGGCTACATAGCATGGATTTTACCAGCTGTAGGATTTACTATAGGAGCATTATTTGTACTGCTATCAGATAAGTTTTTAGATAAGGCATTAAAATCAAGAGGAAATTTAAGAAGTTCTGTTTCTTTAAAGAAAAGTATTTTATTGGTATCTGCAATAACTATACACAATATTCCAGAAGGAATGTCTATAGGTGTAGCATTTGGAGGTCTTGCAAGTGAGGTACCAGGAGTAACTTTAATTGGAGCGATAATGTTAGCTTTTGGAATTGGAATACAAAATTTCCCAGAAGGAGCAGCTGTATCATTACCATTAAGAAAAGAGGGATTCTCAAGATTTAAAAGTTTTATGTTAGGTCAAGGTTCGGCTCTAGTTGAACCAATATCTGCTGTAATTGGTGTAATATTAGTTATGACAATAAGAAGTATTTTACCAATCCTACTTTCATTTGCAGCAGGAGCTATGATTGCTGTTGCAGCAAGAGAATTATTACCAGAATCTATAATCGAGAATAAAAATTTAGCAACTTTGGGATTGATTTTGGGCTTTGTTTTGATGATGATATTGGATGTTGCACTTGGATAGAATAAAATATTAACTTGTATTAGAATAAAAATACCACTAGAAGTAGTGGTATTTTTTGGACTGTTGACAAAGTATTTTTATATACTTTGTCAACAGTCTGAAGAAATCATTAAAATTTTAATGATTCTTTACATAAAATTAAACTAACAAACCAGCCATAACCAAAATTCCCAAATTATCATTATAAATCTTATCAAACTGACTAACAGGCAAAGGATTTTGACCGAAGCCCAGCCTCAATAGTAAACCCAGGTCTGTTATAATTTTGAATAAACCAATCCTTATATCCTGCAAAATTAGAATTATAAGGAGTATCAGCTAAACTATATCCACTTATTTTAGCAAAAGTAGAGCCAATAAAAAAGCTATTTTTAGGTGCATAATTTTGAAATTGCCAAAAAATTACTTCACCTTGAGTATGATAACTAAGAATTAATTTAAAATTATGTTCCAAAGTAAAATTATATATCGCTAAAGCTTCTGGTTCAGTTAAGGGTCCGAACCCAACAAAATCACGAGGTGCCGGAGATGTAAAACCTTGTTCAAACTTAATTTGTTTAGCTTGTTGCCACCCAGCTGGAAATTGTAAATTCAAATCCACACCTCTTATGTTTGCTTTCCAACCAGAAGGAAAGGCAATAGTTGGATAATTATTAGCTATAAATTGAGTATTGGTATATAGTGAGGAATTAGGAGAAATAGCACCTGTAACTAAATCTACGCCGATCAGGATTAACCATAGGCGTAATATAAATACTAACATTTTCAAATAAGAATTTTGAATTAACATTGAAAATATTCAAATTATTATCATAAGCATAACAATAATCTTCTAAAAATTTCATAAGAACAGGAGCAGTAATCCATTCATTACCGATGAATAGCACCTGAATAAAAAACTTCCTTAGAACCATTTCCAATTTTAATAACAGGAATATTTTTGCCAAGAACACTTTTTCCACTGGAAAATATTTCTAAAAATGGATATCTGGATTTTAATGAATTAATGTTTTTTATCAATACCCAATAATTATAATTAGTATTAGTAGTAACAATATTAAAAATGCTCATTAAAGTACCTCCAAATTATAGATTCTACTAAAAGTAGATAAAAAGGTAAAACCCTATTATTATATGTGATTCTAAGAATTTTAGTTACAAAAAAATATTGATAAAATTTCAAATTTATGGTATAAAATTGTCAAAAGAGGAGGGGAAAATAAATGAAGAAAAAAATATTAATAATAGTAATTGTAGTTTCAATAATTGCAGGAATTGGAGGATATTTTTGTTATAAACAAAATCAAGACAGACCGGAAGATACATTAAATGAATATGTTTCAAAAATAAATGACGAAAAGTATAATGAAATGTATGAATTGCTAGATGAAAGTAGTAAAAATAAAATATCAGAAGAAGATTTTGTAACAAGAAACAAAAAGATATATCAAGGAATAGATATGTCAAATATGAAAATTGAAATAAAAAATATTCAAAAGTCTGGTAAAAAAAGAACAATAACATATACGACAAAAATGGATGCATCAGGTGGAGAAATAACATTTGATAATGAAATTACATTAAATAATGAAAAGGGATACAAAATAGACTGGAGCTCAAATTTAATTTTTCCAGAGTTAGAAGATACTGATAAGGTTAGAGTAAGCACATCAAAACCGTCAAGAGGTAAAATATTAGATAGAAATGGAAAAGAATTAGCAGGGGAAGGAACAGCTTCATCTATAGGAATAGTGCCAGGAAAGTTAAGTGAGAGTAAAGAGGAGGATATAAACAAAATTGCAGAATTACTTGGAATTACAGCAGATTCTATAAACAAAAAATTACAAGCAGGATGGGTAACAGATGATAGTTTTGTACCAATAAAAACAGTTTCTGCAAATGAAAATGATTTAAAAGATAAATTGCTACAAATTAAAGGCGTAAAAATTACATCTACAAAAATAAGAAGCTATTCACTCGGAGAAGCGGCAAGTCAGCTTACTGGATATGTACAAACAATAACAAAAGAAGAGCTAGAAAAAAATGAGGGATACACATCAACATCACTTATTGGAAAAACTGGATTAGAGCAAAAATATGAGACAAGACTAAAAGGAAAAAACGGAGTTGAAATTTACATTGAAGATAAAGATGGAAAAAGAAAAAAGACATTGATAAAACAAGACAAAGTTGATGGAGAAAATATAAAATTAACAATAGATTCTGAATTACAACAAAATTTATATAATGAACTAAAAAATGATGAAGGTTTATTTGTAGTAATGAACCCCGCAACAGGTGAGGTTTTAGCATTAGTTAGTACACCAGCTATAGATGTAAACAAAATGGTACTAGGTGTAACTAGTGATGAGTGGAATGAAATTTCAAATAATGAAAAAACACCAATGCTTGCAAGATATTCACAAAAATATTGTCCAGGTTCAACTTTTAAACCAATAACAGGTGGAATTGGTTTATCAACAAATTCGTTATTAGCAGAGGATACTTTTAGTTATTCAGGTTTAAGTTGGCAAAAAGATGCATCTTGGGGAACATACAATATAACAACTTTAACAGCTTATAATGGAGCTAAAAATCTAAAAAATGCCTTAATACATTCAGATAATATATATTTTGCACAAGCAGCATTAAAAATAGGAAGTAAAAATATGACAAGTGGTCTTGATAAATTAAAATTTAATGAAGATATTGATTTTGACTTAAATTTAGCAAAATCACAATATTCAAATAATGGCAAAATAGAAAAAGAAACTCTACTTGCAGATACTGGATATGGGCAAGGTCAAATTTTAGTAAATCCTGTACATATAGCCTCAATTTACTCAGCATTTTACAACGAAGGAAATATGATAAAGCCATATTTAGAATTTAAAGAAAATGCATCTCCAATAATTTTGGTAGAAAATGCGTTTTCAAAAGATGCAGCAAATGAGATAAAAAATGATTTAATCCAAGTTGTAGAAAATCCAGAAGGAACAGCAAAAGATATGAGAATAAATGGAACAACTATAGCAGGAAAAACAGGAACGGCAGAACTAAAATCTTCTAAAGATGAAAAGGCAGATACTATTGGTTGGTTTGACTGCTTTACTGTAAATAGTGAAAATCCTTATTTGTTTGTTGGTATGGTAGAAAAAGCAAATAATAATGGCGGAAGTCATTATTTAATTCCAATGATAAAAAAAGCAATATCAAAATAAAATATTGATTGGTAGCTGAAAAATATAATCGAATTTGAACTGAATAACGGCTCCTTACATAATTAAGAGTTTCTAAATGTAATTTGTGGCACCCTTTCACTTAGTCCTCGCTATCGCTCGACGCGAACATTTTCCACAAATCGCATTAAGAAACTCTAAAATTATTTCAGTCACACATTATTCAGTTCAAATTCGATTATATTTTTCAGTTAAATCTATATTAATTAATTTTTTATTTTGTTAGTTCATATATTGCTTCAGCATAGATTTTACTTGCCAAAACCAATTTTTCAATATCAACAAATTCATTAGCTTGATGGCACATATCTGTATCACCAGGAAAGTTTGCTCCAAAAGATATACAATTATCAAAAGCCCTTGCATATGTTCCTCCACCTATTGCAATAGGCTCAAGATTTTGATTTGTTTTTTTATTAAAAATATTACAAAGAGTTTTTACTAGGTAATTATCTTTAGAAACATATAAAGGATTTTGTCTTCCTGCAACATAAGTTTCTAATGAAAATTCTGTGCATTTTAGGTCAATTAAATTAGTAACTGTATCAATTGGTGTATTTACTGGAATACGTAAATTAATACCAATTTGTAAATAATTTTCATAAAACTTTAGATGCCCAACATTTAGGGTAAATTTTCCTGATTCATCTTCAAAGTTAATATCTAAAGATTCACCGTTAAATTCAGTATTTATATATCTATCAAAAAATTCAAAAAGTTTTATATTAAGACCAAAGTGATTAAATAATTTATTTAAAAATACAATCATATAAGATATAGCGTTTTTTCCTAAATCTGGATGAGCAGCATGTGCTTGAATACCAGAAGATTGTAGTATTATAGAGTTTCCTTGGATAGAGTAGCTAATATCGAAATCATTTATTTTATTGTTAATAAAATTTGTAACCTCAGATAAATTTATTTTAGAAGAGTCAATATCAAGTGTAACATTACATATTTTAGGTACAACATTTATAGCGTTATTATTACAATCAATATTAGAAATTTTTATTGGATAATCTTTATATTTAGTAAAATCATCTTTTAAATAGACTGTTGAAATTCCTTTTTCAGCATAAATGCAAGGAAAATCAGCATCAGGGCTAAAACCTATAGTAGGTAATTCTTCCTTTTCTTTGTAATACTTAATACATTTCCAGTTTTTTTCCTCATTAATACCTAAAATTAATCTAACCCTTGAATTGATTTTTATATTATCTTTAATAGCTTTCATAGCATAAAGGGAAGCTACAACAGGCCCTTTGTCATCAATTGCACCACGACCAAAAATTTTACCATTTTTAATAGTTGATGAAAATGGGGGAGTATCCCATCCGTCACCACTAGGAACTACATCTAAGTGACCAATAATTCCAAGAAGATTTTCCCCTTTTCCAAATTCGATATAACCACAATAATTATCAATATTTTTAGTTCTAAAACCTAAACGATTTCCTAAATCTAAAGCGTAATCAAGTGCATTTTTTGCGCCTTCTCCAAATGGCATATCAGGATTTGGAGTTTCTATAGAAACACTTGGAATATTTATAAGATTACAAGTTTCTCTTACAATATCATTTTTTAAATTATCAATATATTCATCAAACATATTAGCCTCCTTAATTATTTTTTACAATTATATTATAAAATATATTAAACAACAATAAAATCATTGATATTTTTTAGTAAGTATAGTAGAATGTGGATATAATTAAAGATAGCGAAAGGAAGAAAAGATGGATAATATAGAAATTGAAAATAAAGCTAAAGAGATAAGAAAAGATATTATAGAACAAGTATACAGAGCAAGTTCTGGGCATCCAGGAGGTTCTTTATCAATTGCTGATATAATGGCAGTTTTATATTTCGATGAATTAAATATAGATGAAAAAAATCCAAAGTGGGAAGAAAGAGACAGACTAGTTCTATCAAAAGGACATTGTTCTCCAGCACTATATGGAGCATTAGCTGAAAGAGGATTTTTCGAAAAAGAAGATTTGAAAGGATTTAGAAATATAAATAGCAAATTTCAAGGACATCCAAATATGAATGATGTACCAGGGGTAGATATGAGTTCAGGTTCACTCGGGCAAGGTCTATCTGTAGCAAATGGTATGGCAATAAGTGGAAAATTAGATAACAAAAATTATAGAGTTTATTGCATATTAGGAGATGGAGAAATAGAAGAAGGTCAAGTTTGGGAAGCTGCAATGGCATCAAATAAATATAAATTAGATAATTTATGTGTAATAGTAGATAACAATAATCTTCAAATAGATGGAACAATAGAAGAAGTTATGAGCTCATACCCAATTGACAAAAAATTTGAGAGTTTTGGCTTTAAAGTTATTTGTATAGATGGACATAATATTCAAGAAATAAAAGAAGCATTTAAAGAGGCCAGAAACACAAAAGGAAAACCTACTTGCATTGTTGCAAAAACAATTAAAGGAAAAGGAGTTTCTTTTATGGAAAATCAGGCATCATGGCATCATGGTGTTTTAGATGCAGTACAGTATAAGCAAGCATTGATGGAATTGGGGGATTTATAAATGGGAAATAAAATTGCTAATCGTGCAGTAATTTGTGAAAAATTACAAGAGTTCGCTAAAACGGATCAAAAGATTTGTATCGTTACAAGTGATTCTCGTGGTTCTGCTTCATTAACTCCATTTACGAAAGAATTTCCGGATCGAGTCATTGAAGTAGGAATTGCTGAACAGGATTTAGTTGGAATTGCAGCAGGTTTAGCTGCTGCAGGAATGAAACCGTATGTTGCATCACCGGCTTGTTTTTTAACAATGCGTTCGATTGAACAAATTAAAGTAGATGTTGCTTATTCTAAAACTGATGTCAAACTGATTGGAATCAGTGCAGGAGTCAGCTATGGAGCTTTAGGAATGTCACATCATTCTTTACAAGATATAGCAGTATTAAATGCTATTCCTAATATGACAATCATCGTTCCGGCTGATCCTTATGAAACAAAAAAAATGATGAATAAATTGGCTGATTTCCATGGACCAGTTTATATTCGAGTTGGGCGTAATCCGGTTTCTGAAG
>USOM01000019.1 GCA_900556345.1 uncultured Clostridium sp.
GAATTTTATTATTATTTTTCCATTTTTTACTTCTTTCATAAATCGCTCCCTTCTATTTGCATTTTTAAAATCTACTTTTCCATAAATAATATACTACACTTGAAGTTTATTGTCAATGTAATCATTTACCAAAATCTTCAAAATTGCTGCAACAGGTACTCCTAAGAACATTCCGATTACCCCAAAATATCCTCCACCTATTGTTACAGATAAAATTACAAGTATAGGACTTATTTCTAAAGAGTCTCCTATTATTTTTGGATTAATTATATTTGCATCAATTTGCTGTAAAATTATAATTGATACTAGCATAATTGCTGCTTTTGAAAGTCCACCTGTAATTAAAGTAATTATTGCCGAAATTGATATTGCAATTATTGCTCCAAAGTATGGTATCATATTGAATAATCCTATTGCAAATCCAAGTAATGTTGCATATTTTATGTTTAATATTTTCATTACTATTGTTGCTAAAATTCCAACTATTAAAGCATCTATAAATTGACTTGATATAAATTTGAAAAATACACCATTAGCTCTGTAAAAATATCTTTCTATTTTATTTACTGTTTTTTCCTTAAACATTGATTTTGTCAATTTCTTAAAGAATGATAATATTTCATTTCTTTCTGCTAGTATATAAATTGATACAACAAATGCTACAAATACATCAAATATTCCTGTAGCAAAGCCTACTACTCCTTTTACATACCCTGTTATTCTGTCTAAACTTAAATATTGTTGAACATCAAAATTTTGTAATTCTTTTAATGCATTATATACCTTTTCTGTTTTAAAAATTGAATCTTCTGGTAGGTTATTATATGTTTCTATAACCCTATTATAATAATTTTCCATATTTCCTATTAACTCATTTATACTTTCTATTAATACAGGTAATATAAAATTAATTATTATTACTAATATTAAAATTGCAATTACATAAGTTGTAAGAATTGCAAATTTTCTCGCATTTTTTCTTATAAATCTTGGCTTTGCTTTTTTATAAGACCTCTCAATTTTATTTTCTGGAATATATAGTAAGTATGCCATTAATAACCCTGCAAAAAATGGTGATACAATTGATACTAAATTTCCTATTACACTTGTTAAATTTCCTATACCATCTATTATTTTGTAAGCTATCATTAAGCAGATTCCTATTGTAAAGAAAAATAACCATGTTTTTCCGTGACTTTTTATTTCTTCTTTCATTTTTTTACTTCCTTTCTGCCCCATTTGGACCGGTTCTTTTTGGAGCATTTTTCCCAAAAAGAACCGGTCCAAATGGGGCAATTACTAAATTTCAATTTCTAACCCCACTGGACAATGGTCACTTCCATATATGTCTGAATAAATACTTGCTTCTTTTATTTTTTGTTTTATATCATCTGACACAATAAAATAATCAATTCTCCAACCTACATTTTTTTCTCTTGCTTTTCCCATATAAGACCACCAACTATAGCAATCTGTTTTATCTGGATATAAATATCTAAACGAATCTGTAAAACCTGCATTTAATAGTTCTGTCATTTTATCTCTTTCTTCATCGGTAAATCCTGCATTTCTTCTGTTTGTTTTTGGATTTTTTAAGTCTATTTCTTTATGTGCCACATTTAGGTCTCCACACATAATTACAGGCTTTTGCTTATTTAGATTTAATAAATAAGTTCTTATTTCATCTTCCCAAATTTGCCTATATCCGAAGTCTTTCTAATTCTCTTTTTGAATTTGGAGTGTAAATATCTACCATATAAAATTTATCAAATTCTAAGGTTATTACTCTTCCTTCTTTGTCGTGCTCTGGTATATCTATTCCGTATTTTACAGATATTGGCTCTTGTTTAGTAAATATTGCTGTTCCAGAATATCCTTTCTTTTCAGCACTATTCCAGTAGCAATGATAATTATTAAATATTGGCAGATTTAAAATTTCTTGTATTTCTTTGGTTTCTTGTCCTTCTATTATTTGCATTTTTGTTTCCTGTAAGCAGAATATATCAGCATCTTGAGATTTAAAAAAATCTTCAAAACCTTTTTTTAGGCACGCTCTTATTCCATTTACGTTCCAAGATATTAATTTCATATTTTTCGCCTTTCTTTGGAACCATCGGTGGTCATCGGGGTCGGTTCTTTTTGGTCCAATTTTATATGGATATATTATATAGATTTTTTGTAATTTTGTAAAGTTTTTTGAAATTCTTAATCATTTTTTCGCAACCTATTTGACATAACATCGTTTTTCTTATATAATAGACCCTAATTGGGAGGTCAAACCAAATGGATATCACAATAAATAACGCAATATTAGTCCTAAAAAAATATCTAAAAAATCCAACAACAATGGATAAATTTGAACATTCAATTTGTGTTTCTCGGTATGTGCAAAATATTTGCCAAAAGATGGAACGCATCAGTTGATGATGCAATTATTGCTGGCCTTTTGCACGATATAGGAAAATCACAATCAAAAAAAGAAATGCTAAGCTTATGTATGAGAAATAATATTACTATATATGATTTTGAACTTTGGGGAAATCCTATTGCCCTTCATGGGAAAATCGGATCATTTTTATTTGAAAAAGAGTTTAATAAAAATGAACCAGAAAGATTTAATCAAATTTCTCATGCTATTTCTTGTCACGTTGCAGGAAGTGATGATATGAATCTTTTAGATAAAGTTGTTTTTATTGCCGATAATATTGAACCTAATAAGGATTCAGAGTTATATAAACAATTTAAGGATAATTCTATTGATAGCCCAGATGACTATTTAAAATTAATTATTGATAAAAAAATTGCTAGGTCGATTAGTAAAAGAAGAGAGCTTAATCCTATGACTCAGGCAACTAATGAAACTTTAGAAAGATAAAAAAAGCAAATTGAAGTATATTTTCAATTTGCTTTTTTTATTTTAATACCATCCATTACTTTGGAAATAACTCCAAGCAGAAGATGGGCTACCATATCTTGAACGAATATAACTTAATCCCCAATTAATTTGAGTTTTATAATTTGTCATATAATCAGACCCTGCTGATGCCATTTTTGATGCTGGTAATGCTTGTGGTATTCCATAAGCACCTGAGCTACTGTTACGGGTATTTGGATTCCAGCCACTTTCCCTATTCCATAATTTTACTAATGAACTAAAATCATTATCTGACCAACCGTATACCGCACATCTTTCTCTTGCATACTCTTGATATTCTGCAACAGTACCTGTTATTCTTCCTCTTGTTGATCCTTCTGATCTTGAGGTTATAACATTTGAACTTACTTGTATTATTTTGTTTACAGGTTCTTGAATTGTTTCTTCTGAAATTTTATTTTTTTCAATTTCAGTATCATTTTGATATTTTACTTTATAAGTAACTTTTTTCTTTCCCTCAACACCTTCTTGTAAAACTTTGTTTTTTGTAGATGATGCTCCATCAGATACATCTTTTGTTATAGTTTCAAAAGGTATTGTTTCTTCTTCTTCTACTATTTTCTCTGTAATTTGTGAATATGCTCCAAGTATTGTATCTAGGCTTGTTTCAATTCCACTTTCAGATACTTTTGCAACTTCTATTTCTTGATTAGACTTGTCTGTTATTTTTATTGTTTTATTTGATGATATTTCTTCGTCAATATTTGGTGTTACTTTTTCATTATTTTCTAATATTATATTATTATCTTCTAGTATTTCTTTTACATTTTTCTTTGATGTAAGCACAGTCATTTCATATCCATTTGCTAATTGGATTTTTACTGTATTCACTTGTGTTGTTACAGCCATTACTCCAACTCCTGAAAGTAAGACTAATATTAAACTTACTATTATCATTTTTATTAATGATAGTTTCTTTTTGTTTTTCTGCATATAACAGATACCTCCTTTAACAACAGTTTCTATTATACCGCCTTTTTCGAATTTTGTCAAATTTGGTAATATTTTACTTTTTCGTTTCTGTTGTTTGGCATTAGTATATTATATGCTTTTGTTTCCATTTTTATGAAAAAAATTTTTGATTGGGGACGGTTCTTTTTCGGAAAAGGAACCGTCCCCAATCAGAAAAATTATTTTATTTCATTTCCATAATAACTATCAATCAAAATTTGTTTCATCTCAGAAACTAAAGGTACTCTAGGGTTTGCAGTAGTACATTGGTCCTCAAATGCTCTATCTGCTAATAAATCAATTTTTGTCAAAAATTCAGTTTCATCTACACCCGCATCTTTGAAAGATTTAGGTATATTTAATTTTTCATTCATTTCTTGAATTTTAGTAATTAAGGAATTTATTCCTTCCTCAGTTGTATCTGCCTTTAATCCTACTTTTTTAGCTAGTCTTGCATATTTTTCATCTGCTATAAAGTATTCATATTTAGGAAAAGATACAAATTTTGTAGGTCTACTACTATTATATTTTATAACATAAGGTAATAAAATTGCATTTATTCTACCATGTGGTAAATGGAATTCTGCACCTATTTTGTGTGCTAGAGAGTGGTTTATTCCTAAAAATGCATTTGTAAATGCCATTCCAGCTATTGTACTTGCATTATGCATTTTTTCACGAGCTACTTTATTATCTCCATGTTCATATGCTTCTAATAAATATTCTATTACTAATTCTGTAGCTTTTTCAGCTAACCCATCTGTATAGTCAGATGCCATATTAGATACATAACTTTCGATTGCATGTGTTAATACATCCATTCCAGTATCTGCTGTAATTGATTTTGGTAGGCTCATTACTAAGTCTGGGTCTACTATTGCAACATCTGGAGTTAATTCATAGTCTGCTAATGGATATTTCTTATTTTTAACTTTATCTGTTAATACCGCAAATGATGTTACTTCTGAACCAGTTCCTGATGTTGTTGGTATTGCTACCATTTTTGCTTTCACACCAAGTTTTGGGAATTTGTAAGTACGCTTTCTTATATCCATGAATTTTAATTTTAATCCTTCTGCATCTGCATCTGGATGTTCGTAAAATAGCCACATTCCTTTTGCAGCATCTATTGCGCTTCCCCCACCTAAAGCTATTATTACATCTGGTTTAAAGTTATTCATTAATTCTAATCCTCTATTTACTGTCTCAAATGACGGATCAGATTCAACTTCACTAAATATTTCACAATGTACGTGATTTGCTCTTTTTCTTATATGATAAAGAATTTTATCCACATATCCAAATTTAACCATTCCTGGATCTGTTACTATAAATGCTCTTTCTATATCTGGCATTTTTTCTAGGTAAGCAATTGAACCTGCTTCAAAATATATTTTTTCTGGAACTTTAAACCATTGCATATTTACTCTCCTCCTTGCAACTCTTTTTATATTTATAAGGTTTACACTCGATACATTTGCAGTTGTTGAGTTTCCTCCAAATGAACCACATCCAAGTGTTAATGATGGCATATTTGTGTTATAAATATCCCCTATTCCTCCATGAGTTGATGGTGAGTTTACAATTATTCTTCCAGCTTTCATTTTTTCAGAAAATTCTAATATTTTTTCTCTATCTTCTGAATGGATTACCGCAGTATGGCCTAAACCTCCAAATTCTAGTAATCTTTCAGCTTTATCTAGTGCTTCTTCATAATCGTTTACTATATAATAAGTTAAAACTGGGCTTAGCTTTTCCTTAGAGAATGGATAATCTCTTCCAATTCCTTCTTCATATACTACAATTACCTTAGTATCTTCTGGTACCTCGAAACCTGCTTGTTTTGCAATTTGGTATGGACTTTGACCTGGTATAAATGATTTTAGTTTAAAACCTGTTTCGTCATTCCAATCAAACATTGCATTTTTTAATTTTTCTTTTTCCTCTGGATTTACAAAATAGCATCCAGCTTTTTTCATTAATTCTTCAAATTCTTGATATATCTCTTTTTCAACTAATACAGATTGCTCTGATGCACAAATCATTCCATTATCAAATGATTTTGACATTACTAAATCATTTACTGATGTTTTTAATTTTGCTGATTTTTCAATAACACAAGGTACATTTCCAGGTCCTACTCCTAATGCTGGTTTTCCACATGAATATGCTGATTTTACCATTCCTGTTCCACCTGTTGCTAATATTAAATCAACTCCTGGATGATTCATAAGTAATCTTGTAGCTGTAACTGATGGCTCTGGTATCCATAATATACAGTTTTCTGGAGCTCCTGCATTTATTGCTGCTTCTTTTAAAATTTCAGCAGCTCTTACTGAACATTTTTGTGCTGATGGGTGGAACCCAAATATTATTACATTTCTTGTTTTTGCAGCTATTATTGATTTGAACATTGTTGTTGATGTTGGGTTTGTAACTGGTGTTACTCCTGCTATTACTCCTATTGGCTCTGCTATTTCTACATAGTCATCTTCATCATTTTCTCTGATTATTCCTACTGTTTTTTCGTGTTTTATACTGTGGTAGATGTATTCTGTTGCAAACATATTCTTTGTTATTTTGTCCTCATATATTCCTCTTCCTGTTTCTTCTACCGCCATTTTGGCTAGTTCCATGTGATGTTCTAATCCTGCCATTGACATGGCTTTTGTTATGTTGTCTACTGTTTTTTGGTCTAGTTTTAGGTATTCTTTGGAAGCTTTTTTGGCTTTTTCTACTAATTCGTCTATCATTTGTTTTATTTTCATTTCATCTTGGTTTTCTGGCATTGTTTCTCTCCTCCTATTTTTTCTTATGGTTAGTTTATGTAATTTTATTATATTTATTATTTTTTTGCTATGATTTTTGGAAATAATTTTAAAAATGGGGACGGTTCCTTTTTCAAAAAAGAACCGTCCCCAATACGAAAAAATTAATATACATAATTTTGTGGATTATATGCCACACCATTTACTCTTATCTCAAAATGTAAATGTGGTCCTGTTGAATTTCCTGTAGAGCCAACTGCTGAAATTGTTTGTCCTTGAGAAACACTTTGTCCACTAGATACATAAATTTTGCTACAATGTCCATAATATGTTTGAACACCATTTGTGTGTTGTACTACAACTAAATTTCCAAGAGAGCCCTTATATCCTGCCCAAATTACAGTTCCAGAAGCTGCTGCTTTTACTGGTGATCCAGATGAAGCTCCTATATCTAGTCCTGTATGTGCTCCTGACCTAATGCTACTTACAGAACCAAATCTTGATGTTATTGTTCCTGTAATTGGTTTTATAAGGTTAATTCCAAGAGATGCTGTTGATCTTGACATATTTCTAGATGTTGAAAATCCTGATGCATTTCCACTTCCTTTTGATGATACTTTTGATGTGCTTTTTGTTGATGCAACTTTTGTAATTGTTTGTTCAACTTTCTTTTCTTCATATAAGTTCGAAATTGCCTCTTCTGCACTTGAAAAATCTGCTAAAGCTGTATCGTATTTTTCTATTATTTGTATATCATCACAATTTTCGCTATTTTTTTCTTTTAGCCCTTTAACTACTTCTTCTGCAGTTGAAAAATCAGATACACTTAACTTTTCTTCATTATCATCTAATATTGCATAATATTTATAATATGTAGTTCCTGTTTTTGCTATTTTTTGATATATTTCTTCATCATTTGTTGTTATTCCTCTTTTTAGTAAACATAAGTTATACTTTGGCATATCATCTAATTCTACAAATGCTACATTACCATTATCGCCATTTCCATTTTCTACAAAATCATCAATTCTTGCTTGTAATTTACTCTTTTGTGCACAATATCCTACAAGTTCACCATTTAATGTAACACTATATATTGGTTTATATAATAATATTACAGCACCAATTATAAGAAATGTAGCTATACTTACTAATATAAAGAATTTCAAAGAAGTCCTTATTTTGATAAGTACATTTTTCATTACTTTTATCTCTCCTAATACTCAAAATTTTTTTATATTTTATACCATATTTTTTATTTTTTCAATAATCAAATCTTTGTACTTATCTTTTGTTTTCTTGGAATTTTTCTTATATTCTTCTATTTTATACTTAATTTGCATACTTAAAAATTCCTATAAATTCTATCTGCTAAGTAAGCTCCTAAAAATTAATTAACATTTGGGATTTTAATATACTATATAATTTCAAGTTTCGCAAACTTAGCCATAAGCCTTTTATGTCCTACTTTATCAAAGCTGATATCTACTTTCAAATCTTCTCCCTCTGGTTCAGTTTTGGTAATAACACCTTCTCCAAATTTTTTGTGGAATACTCTAACACCTGTAGAATATTTAGATAAGTCAACACTTTCACTTGCTGAAGATTTTCCAAGTCCACTTAAGAAACCCTCTGCTGTTCTTCCAAAACTAGAAGCTTTTCCAAATACAGAGCTTGCTGCAACTGCTGTTTTGCCAGCAATATCATTAATATTATATGACTTGATTTTTCCAGCTCCTGCGCCACTTCCATTTCCATAAGTCCAAGCATATTCTCTTTCTTCTTTTTGTTTTTTTATTCCAGTTCCAAATGAGTCCTCATATCCATCCAATAGCTCTTGTGGAATTTCCTCTAAAAATCTTGATGGAGCATTACAACTTGTTGAACCAAATACTGTTCTCATTTTGCTACATGTTAAAAATAGATTTTCTCTAGCTCTTGTAACTCCAACATAACATAATCGTCTTTCTTCTTCTATTGCTTCTGGTTCTCCAATTGACCTAAATCCAGGGAATATTCCCTCTTCCATTCCTACTAAAAATACAACTGGAAATTCCAAACCTTTTGCACTATGAAGAGTCATAAGTGTTACAGAATCTTCTGCTTCTTCTACATTATCTATATCTGAAGATAATGTCATTCCCTCTAAAAAGTCTTGAAGTGTGTTTTCTGCTTCTTCTTTCTCAAATTCCATTGCAACTGTTAAAAATTCTTCTAGGTTTTCTAGTCTATTTTCTGCTTCTATTGTTTTTTCATCTTCTAAGGCTTTAATATATCCAGATTTTTTCAACATATATTGTATAAATTCTGAAACAGACATTGTATCTTTTTTTGCTCTTGCATCTTCTATTAAATCAACAAATTCTCTAGATTTTAAATATACTCTATTTAGTCCATATAAATTTGCATCTTTAATTACCTCATACATTGAAACTTCATTATGATTTGCTAATTGTTCAACTTGGTCTAAGCTTGTTTTTCCAATTCCTCTTTTAGGTTCATTTATTACTCTTGTTAAACTTAAATTGTCTGATGGATTTTGTGCTAATCTTAAATATGAAATAATGTCTTTAATTTCTTTTCTTTCATAGAATTTTAGCCCTCCAACCATCTTGTATGGAATTGCTTCTCTTCTTAAAATATCTTCTATTGCTCTTGATTGTGTATTCATTCTATATAATACCGCAAAGTCTGAATATTTATAATTTTCTTCTCTTTTTAATCTTGAAATTTGCTCAACAATAAATGATGCCTCATCATATTCGTTATCTGCTGAATATACTCTAGGTAAAGACCCCTCTCCATTTTGTGTCCACAATTTCTTTTCATATTTTGTTTCATTATTTTTTATTATTGCATTTGCTGCTTTTAAAATATTTCCTGTACATCTATAATTTTGCTCTAATTTTATTATTTTTGTGTTTTTGAAGTCTTTTTCAAAATTCAAAATATTTGAAATATCTGCCCCACGGAAGGAATATATTCCTTGGTCATTATCTCCAACAACTGTAATAT
>USOM01000020.1 GCA_900556345.1 uncultured Clostridium sp.
TATAGAATGTGCAGAAATGAAAAAAATAAACAGAAAATTTTTGGAAATTTTTTTGAGTAAAAAAATGAGGTAGAAAATATTCTTCCCCATCTAAAATATACTTTATGTTTTAATTTTTTGGAATCGCATTCCTAGCTAATTCATCACATCTATTATTCAATTCAACATCACTATGACCTTTAACTTTATTAAAAGCAACCTTGTGTTTCTTAGTCAAGCTATAAAGTTCCTGCCATAATTCCTTATTTTTAACCTCTTCACCTGATGCTGTTTTCCAGCCTTTTTTCATCCAATTAAAAATCCACCCTTGATTAAATGCATTAACACAATAACTACTATCACTAAAAATCTCAACCTCGCATTCTTGTTTTAAAGCTTTTAATCCTTGAATAATTGCAGTAAGTTCCATAATATTATTTGTAGTACTTTTATCTCCACCAGATATTTCCTTTTTCAATTCTCCTGCCATTAAAACTGCTGCCCATCCTCCAGGTCCTGGATTTCCTGAACAAGCTCCATCTGTATAAATTATTACTTTTTGCATTTAATCAACTCCTTTTTTTTGATTGGGGACGGTTCTTTTTCGGAAAAAGAACCGTCCCCAATCAGAAAAATTATTTCGTTATCCATTTTACTAAATCTAAATTTTCGCTATCTAAAAGCATTTTATTTGTTGGCATAACTCTAAATGTATATCCATAATTTCCGCCTGTTGATAAAGAAATTTTAGCAGTATAAGTATATCTCTTATATTCTTTTTCCTCAGATACAAATTTCATTGGAACTACTGTTATATTTTCAACACGTCCTTCGTCTGAAATTTTACCACAATATACTTCTACTCTTATATCTTCTTTTTCTAAATTTGGAAGTGTAACTTTGCATCCAACTTCTATTGCTTCACCTGCATCTATTCTAACATTTTCTGGATTATCTGTTTGTTCTATTAAGATATTATCCCAATTATCTTTAACGTGTTTTTTCCAAGATGTAAATTCTGCTGCTTCATCTAATTTTGAAAAATGTTCATCATATAGATTTATTAATGGTATATATAAATTATTTGTATAATCAACTAACATCCTTGCAGTACTGTATTTTCCACCTGTTGTTATTATTGATTGTTTCATTATTTTCATCCATTCTTCTGATGGTTCGTTTTCACTTGGTCTATTGTAGAATGTTGGTATTATTTTTGTTTCTAATGTTTTATACATACTTTGGCTATCTGCTATATCTTGTTCTGCATAAGATCTATATTCTTTGTCTGTTCCTATTGTCCATCCGTTTGTTTGGTCATATCCTTCTGCCCACCATCCATCTAAAACACTAAAGTTTATTACTCCATTTACTGATGCTTTTTGACCAGATGTTCCAGATGCTTCCATTGGTCTACGAGGATTGTTTAGCCATACATCTACACCACTTATTAAATATCTTGACATTGCTATATTGTAATTTTCTAGTAAGAATATTTTTCCTCTAAATTGTGGTTTCATCGATATTTCGTGTATAAATTTTATTAAGTCTTGTCCTTCTTTATCCGCTGGATGTGCTTTTCCAGCAAATACTAATCTTACAGGATGCTTACTATCATTTAATATTTCTGTTATTCTTTCTAAATCGTTAAATATTAATGTTGCTCTTTTATATGTTGCAAATCTTCTTGCAAATCCTATTATTAAGTCATTTGATGATATTGATGATGTCATTTCTTTTATTTCATCATAGCTTACTCCTGCTCTTCTTAGTCTGTTTGTTGTGTTATCTTTTATTATTTGTATTAGTTTTTCTTTTCTTTCTAAGTGTGCATTCCATAGTTCTTCATCTGGAATATTTTTTATTCTTTTCCATGTTTCATCTAAGTATATTTTGTCTTGCCAATATGGTGTTGTAGGTGATGTTAGATATTTGTTGTATAATTCTTTTAAGTTTTGTGGTACCCATGTACATGTATGTATTCCGTTTGTTACATAAGTTATTGGTGATTCATTTGCAGCTATGTTTGGCCATACATCTCCAAATAATTCTCTTGATACTTCTCCATGAAGTTTACTTACACCATTTTTCTTTCCTGCAATTTTTAATGCTAAAATTCCCATATTGAATCCAGGTTCTAATTGATTGCAAGGTTTCATTCCTAATTTTAAGAAATCTTCTCTTTCTAAACTCATTTTTGGCCAGAATTCTTTGAAATATCTTTCAACTAAATCTGTTGGGAATATGTCGTTTCCTGCTGGTACTGGAGTGTGTGTTGTAAATACAGTTTTTGAACTTACTATATCTCTTGCAATTTCAAATGTAACTTCTTTTTCTGCTATTGTGTTTTTTATTAATTCTAATGTTAAAAATGCAGAATGTCCTTCGTTCATGTGATATATTGTTGGATTTAATCCAAGTTTTTTTAGTAGTCTTACTCCTGCTATTCCTAAAACTATTTCTTGGCGAATTCTCATATCTTGGTCTCCACCATATAGTTTTAATGTTGTTTCTCTATCTTCGGCACTATTTTTGTCTATGTCTGAATCTAATAAATATAAACATATTCTTCCTACATTTATTTTCCATACTTTTAAATATACTGTTCTTTTTTGGAATTTTACTTCTATAAGTAAATCTTCTCCATCTTCATCTTTTACTGGATGGATTGGCATATTGTCTAATTCAATATTTTTGTATTCTGATTTTTGAATTCCATATCCTTCAATTTTTTGATGGAAATATCCATTTTTATAAAGTAGACCTACTCCAACTAGTGGAATTCCTAAATCACTTGCTGATTTTAAGTGGTCTCCTGATAGAATTCCTAGTCCTCCTGAGTAGATTGGTATTGTTTCATCTAGTCCATATTCTGCTGAGAAATATGCTACTAGGTCATTTTTGTTGTCTGGATATTTTTTACCAAACCATGTGTCTTTGCTTGACATATAGTCCTCATAATTTTTTAATACTTTTTCATATTCTTTTACAAAACTAGAATCTTTTGCTGCCATTTCTAGTCTTTCTTGTGATACTCTTTTTAAAAATTTTACTGGATTTTTTTCTACTGTTTCCCATAAGTCTCTGTCTATTTTCTTTAGTAATCTTAAATATTCTGAATTCCAACTCCACCATAAATTATTAGCTATTTCGTCTAATCTATTTATACTTTTTGGTAACTGTGGCTTTACAGTTATTTTATTAAATACGTACATTTATCTTGTCCTCCTTGGTAACTTTTTCTATTTTTCCTTTAGATATTATCTATTAAAATGTTTGTTTTGTCAAGAATTTTTGGATATTTTTGTAATTGGAAATTTTTGTAATTTTTATTTACATAAGGTTGTTTTTGTGATATAATTTATTGTATAAAACACCAAGGAGGTAAATGCATAATGACAAAGGAATATTCACTTATTGAATTAATCGTTAAGAGGGATAAAGATCCTTCCTCTCTTACAGAAGAGGAATCTACTTATTTAGACCGCTGTTTTAAACAGTATTTAAAGCCTCTTCCAAAAAATAAAAAGTAAGTGAAAACAAAGGGAGAAGTTGATATAGTGCATCTACACTCATCAATTTCTCCCTATTTCTATTTTGTTAATTTTTCTCCAAAACAACAATATTCTTAGCCACAACATCCAATTTAACAACATTCATAGCTGTTAAATTCTCAATCTCCTTAACAATCTTTTTCTTAAATTCGACCAGACCTTCTGCAACATTATATCCATAAACAACACTAACTTCCATATCAATTAAAGGTCCCTCTCCATAATTTTGAACACGAGTTCTTAAAACCTTATAAATTTCTGGCATCTTTTCAGCCTGATATTCTGCAATTTGTCTAAAAACAGAATCTGAAATTGTGAAATTTCCCATATAACTGAAAGTAGGTCTAATTATTGATTTTTCTGATATATATGGTTGTTTTCCTTTTCCTTTTGATTTAAAAATTTGAAGTGGGTCTAATAAATATCCAGAAAAATCTTTTTTTATTTCAAATGTTGGAACAGGTATTACGTGTTTTCCTTCAGTAACTCTTATATTTCTAGCTGTTTTCATTTCTTCCTCTGTTGCCACATCTGTTATATATGTTGTATCTGATACTTTTGGAAGTCCCAAATTTTCTGCAATTTTTTCCACCATTCCATCAGATGTTCCAAGTATAAGAATTTTCTTTACTTTGTATTTTTTTAATGCTTTCTGAATCACCTTTTTTTCGTCATCATGTAAAAACAAAGCTTTTTTTACTGTTTCTATTTTAGTTGATGCTTTTTTTGCTGATTCTCCAGCTACAACTCTATTCTCATTTATTAAAAGTCCATCATCAATTATAAAATGTACATCTTTTTCTCCTGCTACCATCTGTGCTCTGTAACTTTTTCCTGTTCCTGATGGTCCTACAAAAGCATATACTTTAATATTTTCAAACATTTTATTTTTCCTTTCGTTATAAAAATAAGACTAAGACTAAAAAGCTAATTTTAGACCTAGTCTATTATATTTTATACTATTTCTTTTATTTTTACACTACGCACGTGGTCAATTTTTTCCCAAGTTGTATCTTGTTTAAATAAACATTTAAAGTTTATTAAAAGCCACGAACCTGTAAATAATGGGTAATATATTAACCATTTTAACATTGGTTTTATTGGTTTTTTGTCTAAATACATTGTAAATACTGCTGATAACATTGGTAGGAAAAATGTTGGTACTACATATCTTAATATGTTTAATATTAAACCTGCTGTTGTCATTGTATCTAACATATATATTACAAAGTTTGATAATAACAATACTATTGATAATACAAACATTGGTATACTTCCAACTATGTATAATAATCCATCAAAATTCATTATTGTTTTATTTTTTTCAACTGCCTTTGCTAGGTCTTTTGTATAAATTTTCATACATTGAATATGTCCAACTGTCCATCTTGTTCTTTGTGTCCATGATGCTTTGAATTTTTCTGGTTGTTCATCATATACTATTGCATCAGTTGCCCAACCTAATTTTTTTCCTTTTATTATTTGTTTTAATGAGAATTCTATATCCTCTGTTAATGTTTTTGTATCCCAACCTGTTTCTTTTACTAAGTCAAATTTTACCATAAATCCTGTTCCATTTAATAATGGTGATAATCCTACATTGTATCTTGCTAAATGATAAAATCTGTGCATTGTCCAATAGAAGAATGCATATCCTGCTGATACCCAGCTTTCTGCTGGATTTTTTATGTCTTTATATCCTTGTACTACTTCTTCTCCTTGACATAGTTTTCTATTCATTACTTTTATGAAGTTTTTGTCTACAATATTATCTGCATCAAATACTAAAAATGCATCATAGTCTGCATTTTCTTCTATTTTTTGTTTTAAGAACCAGTTTAGAGCATATCCTTTTGTCTTTTTTGTTTCATCAAATCTTTTATATACTATTGCTCCCGCTTCTTCTGCATATTTTGCGGTGTTATCTGTACAGTTGTCTGCTATTACGTAAATATCGTATAGGTCTTTGTCGTAGTCTTGATTTTTTAAACTTTCTACTAAGTTTGCTATTACTGTTTCTTCATTGTGTGCTGGTATTATTGCCATAAATTTGTGGTTTTTCTTTTTTAATAGTGGTTTTTCTTTAAATTTTATTAGTGCACATAAACTTATTGCTAGTTCGTATATCCAGAATACTACTATTAGATATACAAGTGCTTGCCTTAATAAATATATATATTCCATCTATTTCTCCTTCTCTTTTTTATTTTATTTCACTACATTGTATATTATACTATTTTTGTTGAGGTTTTGCAATGTTTTGGTGGAAAATTTTATAAAATCTTAATTTTATTGATTTTTTATTTGCTGATTAATAATATTTTTATTACCATTCTATATAAAAAATTTAAGGGAACTAATTTAATTAGTTCCCTATATTTATATTCTTATAATAAATTTTCAATATAAAAATACCCTAAATCCTATATTACTACTAAAATTGGAGTTATTTTCATTACGACAATTTGCAGGTGCTTTTTTTCCAGATACATTATAATCTCCGCCATTATAAGTACAATGCATTTTTTCGCCATCAAAATTTTCCAATGTCCATTCCCATACATTTCCTGCTATATCATATATATTGCAATAAGAAAAATTATCACTAGCTCCTGTAGTTAACAAAATTGTGTTGCTACTATTTTTTTCATAAGGATATTTCTCAAGTTTTAATCCATATACCGATGCATCTTTTACTTTTATATTTGTTATAATAAATTGACTGTTGTTATAATTACCAATTGTCGTACTATCTGAACATAGTTTTAATTGAATTTCACTTCTAACATTATCTTTATTTCCAGTTTCTTTTTTTACACTTTTCTCTTCAATATATTTCAACATTAAATCCCATTGTACTCCATACATTAAGCTGCAACTATAGTCATTTGTACTCATACTTCTAGCTAAAACCTGAGCTTGAGATCTCCTTACCCAATTATACGGATAGCAATTTGCTTTTATAACTGGTTTTTGAGTTGCTTCGTGCTTTGTATAATAATCCTCGCCATAATAGCGTATTTTCTCTTTATCACTATCAATTCCAACCTCATATCTACCTACCCAAAAACCGCCATTTTGATATACACTTTTTAACATTCTATGATAATATTCTTCATATTGACTTTCACTATCAAACCAATCTTCCTTATTATCATTATCTTCATAATAGCTGTCTTTTTTTCCCATATTTTTTCTATAAGTCTCCGTATAATTGTGTAAATCTTTTTCAATATTCTCATAATTATTATCAAAATCCGTTATATTTAATCCAGTAATCTTATATACTTCTGTTGTTTTAGGTACCTCTACCCAAACATATTCATTGCCATTTCCATCTGTTATAACCAAACCATCATCAATAGAATCTTCTCCTGCAATCTTTGTTGGTGCAAAACCTTCTGGTAAGGTAAGGCCTTTATAGGTTGTTTTCCCTGTACTCATTAAAGCTTCTGCTTGTGCCATTTTTCTTTGTTCATCTATTCCAGCAGTTTCAGTCTTTTCCTTCGCCTCAGCTGCTCTATTTAAAATTCCATTTTGCCCTGTTAGCATACTTATACTAATGCCGTGCTAAAATTAAAAGCACTATTATTGTAACAACTAAAGCAATTAAAGTTATTCCTGTATTATTTTTTAATTTTTTCTCCAACATTTCATCCTCCTATAAATTATTATTGCATTCATATTTTGTATCAAAATATATTCTATCATACAGTCTTTTTGCATTCAATATTTATTGCTTGTGTAACTCAAATATAAAATTCTCGTAATATCAGTGTAAAAAAAGTCTTTTTTACTTAGTTATACTAATTATATATTATAAACATTTTACATTTTATATTAATTTACCTAAGGCATAAAATAAACAAAAATAGGTATAATGTTTAAAATTACATTATACCTATTTTTACCACAACTCTTCTAACTTATACTCTTTCTCCAACTTCTCGTTAAAATAAATCTTACTTAAAAGCTTAATTTCCCTCAAACTTTCATCTTTCAAACTAAATCCAAAAACCTTTTTACAAGGAGCCGAAACAATAAAATTTAAAGCTGCTAAAGTACTTTGGCTTATGCTAATAGAACTTTTATCCTGCCTATAGCACTCCTCACATTTAACCCCATTATCCTTAATACTAAAATGATTTAAGTTTTCTTTTTCCCCACAGTTAGCACATCCATTAACTCTAGGCTTGAACCCAAGAAAACATAAAAGTTTAATTTTAAAAACACTTAAAATAAAATCTGGATCTTTATCGGTTTCAGAAATCATATATAATGTATTTAAATAAAGTTGTAAAATTTTATAGCTGTTCTCATTTTCAGTTGTAACATCTTGAATAATTTTTGTAATATGTACTGCATACTTAATTTTGTCTAAATCTGTTCTTATATTATAAAACATTTCAATTGTATCACAAGAATTTATTGAATAGTTATCTTGTGACTTGTACAAAATATATTCGCCAAAACATAAAAACTGTGTGCCTGCCAAAAGAGCACTCTTTTGCCTTCTAGCGCCTTTTGCTGCACACGATATTTTTCCGAGACCTGGTGTTAGCATTGTAAGCATCTTGTCAAAGTCTCCCATATTACTTTCCGCTATTATTATTCCCTTCGTTTTTACTATTCCCATTTGTTTCCACCTTTTGAAGATTTGCTAAATTATTTTGTATATTTTCTATTTGTTTCATTTCTAAAAATGTATCAACACTTCCTGTTGATTTAAACATATTCCAAGCCATATCTTTTATCATAACGTCCACTTCCTTCTGGAGTTATTTTCTCCATTCTTATGTATTTTATTCATTAAAAAATTTTTCGTTATTCATCCAATCTTCCTTAACTTTAACCCATGTTTTTAAATTAACTTTTGTTCCGAAATTTTGCTCCATATCTTTTCTTGCCATAGTTCCAATTCTCTTAAGCATTTCACCATTTTTTCCAATTATTATTCCCTTATGTGAATTTCTTAAACAATAAATTGTTGCTTCTATATTATAAATATCTTCATTTTTTTGAGTTTTCTTAAGTTTCATTTTTTCTACTTGTACAAAAATACCATGTGGTACTTCATCTCTTAATAATATTAAAGCCTTTTCTCTTATTGTTTCTTCTGCAAGCTGTCTTAAGGTTTGGTCTGTATATTCATCTTGGTCATAATATGCAGGACCAGGTTTTAAATTTTTTTCTATTTCATCAAGTACAACTTCTTTATATTTATTTTTTGTTGCTGAAATTGGAATTATTGCTGAAAAATCATATTCAATTTTGTACAAATCTATTAATTTAGCTAATTCTTCTTTATTTATTAAATCAACTTTATTTATTATCAAAATGCATTTTTTATTTGCTTCTCTTATTTTTTCTAAGATTTTCATATCTCCTCTTCCAATTTCTTTGCTATCTGCTTCTATTAAAAACAAAATAACATCAGAATTAGAAATTGCATCCCATGATAATTCTATCATATTTTCATTTAACTTTGTTTTAGGTTTATGTATCCCTGGGGTATCTATAAATATAATTTGTGAATTTTCTCTATTTACTATTCCTCTTATTTGTGTTCTTGTAGTTTGGACTTTGTTTGCTATTGCTGCAATTTTTTCTCCTACTAATAAATTTATTAATGTTGATTTTCCTACATTTGTTCTTCCACAAATTGATACAAATCCTGATTTAAATTCTGCCATTTTTCCTCCTTTTTTTGAAATGGGGACGGTTCCTTTTTGAAAAAGGAACCGTCCCTATTTCAAAAAATTCTACTAATATCATTATAAGTTACAAATA
>USOM01000021.1 GCA_900556345.1 uncultured Clostridium sp.
ATATATAAGTATGGTATACATGCACAACCCAATGATAAGGTAAGATACCCTTATAAAAAATCATTATTTTATACCTTTAGAGAAAAGAATGGAGTTATGACTAAGTTATATGAGCTAAATACAACAATTATATTAAATCCAAATAAAATTTCAGAAATAGATAGTTTAGATGTTGATATTTTCATAAAGGAAAGATTAAAAAACTATATAAATGAGAGAGAAAATAAATTTTCTTTTGATGATAAAGAATCGGAATATAAATTTTATATTTTAAATAATCCTATAGAATTGGTTAATGAAATAGCACTGCCTAATCAAAATAATCAATCTTATTTTACAATTGAAGAAGTATTTAGTGGGAAAAGATATGTTGATAGATGTAATTATAAAACTAATAATACAAGAGAAGATTTAATTAATATAATAAAAGATAAATCTAAAGTAGATTATTTAGAAATTAATGTTGAAGATAAAGGATTATTTATAAGAGCAAAATTAGCTGACACAACAGACGGAAAAGATTTATATTCACTTATTAAAAGAGGGGATTTAGACAAAATGTCATTTGCATTTACTGTGGATGATGAAACATTCGATAGAAGTGATAATACAAGACATATAAGAAGTATTAAAAAGGTTTTTGAGGTTTCAGTTGTAGATACACCAGCATATGAGGGCACTTCTATTATAGCTAAGAGATGTAAAGAAGAATTAACAAAAGAAGAAATAGAATATTTTGTAAAAGGATACACAGAAGGAACAATTACAGATTACCAAGCGGCAGCATTAATAATGGCAATTTTTATAAATGGAATGAGTGACTTAGAATTATATGATTTAACATTTAGTATGGCAAATTCAGGAGAAGTACTAGATTTATCAGAATTTGGAGAAAATGTTGTAGATAAGCATAGTACAGGAGGCGTTGGAGATAAAGTATCGATTATATTATTGCCAATTGTAGCTTCACTTGGAATACCTGTTGCAAAAATGTCTGGAAGAGGACTAGGTTTTACTGGTGGGACAGTTGATAAGATGGAATCAATACCTGGATATACAACTAATATTGATATACAGAAATTCAAGGAAAATGTTCATAAAATAGGAATAAGTATGATTGGGCAAACAATGAATCTTGCACCAGCAGATAAAAAAATATATGCATTAAGAGATACTATAAGTTGTGTAGAAAATATCCCATTAATAGCATCAAGTATAATGAGTAAAAAAATAGCTTCTGGAGCAAATAAAATAGTGCTAGAAGTTACGTACGGAAAAGGTGCTTTTATGAAAACTCTAGAAGATGCAAAATTATTAGCAAACAAAATGGAAAAATTAGGTGAATATGCAGACCTAGAAGTTGAAAGTGTATTTACTCCAATGGATGAACCAATAGGATATGCTGTTGGAAATACATTAGAAATGATAGAAGCTATAAATTTCTTAAAAGGAAAGGATATGCCAGAAGATTTAAAAGAAATAGTATTAGAACTTGGAAGTCAGATGATAAAATTAGCAGGTCTAGGAGAAAACATAGAAGATAACAAGGAAAAAATGCTAAAACAAATCGAAAATGGTTTTGCATATAAAAAATTTAAAGAAATGGTAAAAAATCAAGGTGGAGATATATCATATTTAGAAAATACAAATAAATTTGAAAAAGCAAAATATGTATTTGAGGTTAGAAGCAAAAAAAATGGAATTGTTAAAGAATTAAATGCAGAAAACATTGGAAAAGTAGCATGCTTTTTAGGAGCAGGAAGAACAAAAAAAGATGACAAAATTGATATGTCTGCAGGAATTGTGTTAAATAAAAAAATACATGATTATATTGAAGAAGATGATTGCTTATGCGAAGTTCATTGCAATAATGAGAAAAAAGGAAAAGAAGCTGTAAAGCTGTTAGAAGAAATTTTTAAAATTGGATAATTTTTATTAATTGCACCATTGGGACCGTATCTTTTTGGTGCATTTTTTGAAATGGGGACGGTTCCTTTTTTAAAAAGGAACCGTCCCCATTTCAAAATTAGTATTGCAAAAAATTAAAAAAGTGTTATAATAATTTATGTAGAATAAAAAATTAGGAGGAATGAAAATGGCAAAAAATAAAGAAAAAACAAATAAATTTAAAATAAATAAAGGACAATTAGCTGTAAAAATAATGGCAAGTATTCTTGCAATAATGATGGTTTTATCAGTATGTGCAACATTTATATATTATATATATTCAGCAATTGCTTAAAATAAAAATAGGGAGATAAATTAATGATAGAAGATATAAGAGAAAATATATTAACATATATTCAAATATATCAACAAAGTCCTTTCAAACTAATAACATTAATAGTTGATATAACAATAGTTATATTTTTGGCCTATGGCTTATTAAAAATTGTAAAAGATTCTAGAGCTTGGCAATTGGTAAAGGGAATTGCATTTTTGGTAATAGCAACTTGGCTTAGTGGAATATTAAACTTAAATATATTAAATTACATATTGTCTGCAGTAATGAATTGGGGAGTTATACTTTTAATTATAATTTTCCAACCTGAAATAAGAAGAGCACTAGAGCAACTTGGAACTAATAAGTTTACTAAATTATTTGGAATGGATAAAGATATAGCAACAAAAACAAAAGAAGATATATATAAAATAGCAATTGCAGCAACAGAACTTTCTAAAAGTAAAACAGGTGGATTAATTGTTATTGAAAGAGATATAAAAATAAAAGATATAGTATCAACAGGTGTAGAAATGAATGCTGAAGTATCACCACAGTTACTTGTAAATATATTTGTTCCAAATACTCCATTACACGACGGAGCAGTTGTAATAAGTGATAATAGAATTGCAGCAGCAGCTTGTATGCTTCCTTTAGCGAGTGATGCCGATATTGCAAAAGAGCTTGGAACAAGACATAGGGCAGCTATTGGAATTTCTAAAGAATCTGATGCAATTGCTGTTGTGGTTTCAGAGGAAACTGGAAAAATATCTGTTGCTAAAGATGGAACTTTAATTGCAGATGTTAGAGAAGATGTTTTGAAGAAGATTTTGATTAGCAACATTGTAACAAAAAGATTCCCAGAAAATGAAAATGTTTCAAGTAATAATTGGGAGAAGTTAAAAGAGAAAATAAAAAAGGTAAAAGAAAAAGAATGAGAAATATAAAATTAACAATAGAATATGATGGCAAAGATTTCAATGGTTGGCAAAAACAACCAGATAAGCTAAATATCCAAGGTACAATAGAAAAAGCAATAGAAGCAGTAACAGGAGAAGTTACAGAATTAAATGCCTCAGGAAGAACAGATGCCGGAGTTCACGCAATAGGACAAGTTGCCAACTTTAAAACAAACTCAAAAATCCCTATAGAAAAAATACCAGTTGCATTAAATACTAAATTAAAAAAGACAATTAGAATTATAAATGCAGAAGAAGTCGACGAAAGGTTTCATAGTAGACTAAGTTGCAAAAGAAAGACCTATAGATATGTTATAAATAACTCAGAATTTTCATCAGCATTATACAGAAATTTAGAGTGTCACATTCCACAAAAACTAAACATAGAAAAAATGCAAGAAGCTGCTAAATATTTTGAGGGAGAGCATGATTTTAAAGCTTTTAAGGCAAGTGGAACAAGCAGTAAAAGTAGTGTAAGAACAATATATGAGGCAAAGGTATATAAAAGAGAAGATACAAGAATTTGTATAGAACTTACAGGTAATGGCTTTTTATATAATATGGTTAGAATTATTTCTGGAACACTGTTAGATGTAGGATTAGGAAAAATAAAACCAGAGGATATAACAAAAATAATAAATGAAGGCAAAAGGGAGAATGCTGGTAAAACCTTACCACCTTATGGACTATTTTTAGTAAAAGTAGAATATAATTAAAAGTAACTTTTTTTTAGCAAAATTCATAATATATATAAAAAAACAAAAGGAGATATGTATTATGAATTTGCTTATTTTTTTTGCTCTGCCATTAGCTACAATTCTTCTTGCTATTGTATTTCAAAAGGTCTTAAAATGCCAAATTTTGGTTGCGATAACTTTTTTTGCAATATATTTAATTATTTTATTTTCGTTATATGCTGCTGGAGTTATAACAAATTTAGCAGAAGGATTAATTGCTGTAATTATATATACAATAATTGCGTTTTTAACTGCTTGGATTGTTAGAATAATAAGTCTTATTAAAAATCGATTATTTAATTGTGATGAAAGTCAAGGTAGAAGTAGTGGAAGAAGTAGAAACAGAGAACGTGAAAGTAGTTGCGGGTGCTATAATGAAAATAATGATTTACTAAAAATTAGTTGCAGATGTAATAATGGAAATAGCCAAAATTTATTAACAATAAATAGTGATTGCCTAGGAACGGCAGACAACAATAATAACGAAAACAGTTGTGGATGCGTAAATAATAATGACATAGCAACTCAAAATAACCGGAGTGACTGTAAGTGGAAATGTTATACCCAACCAAGCTAATTGTGGGAGAACAGGGTGGATAAGAGGTTGTTATAGAAGATATTAAAATATAAAAAGAGGTGGATTCATTTTAAAATTTAGAATCCACCTCAAATTTTATTTTATTTTTTAGTAGTTTTTTTATCTTCCTTTTCATTTTTCATAACATCTGTTATAGCACCTAAACTGCTTAAAGCAGATGTAGCTTCAAAAGGAATAAAGATTTTATTTGCATCACCATTTGCAACTTCTTTTAATGCCTCTAATGATTTTAATTGAACTAATTTATCATCTGGATTGGCATCTTTGATAGCAGAATAAACCATTGCAATTTCTTTAGCCTTAGCTTCTGCAACTTCTTTAATGGCTTTAGCTTCACCAGCGGCTCTTCTTATTTTAGCTTCGCTTTCAGCCTCTGCCTCTAAGATAGCAGCTTCTTTTTTACCTTGTGCAACAGTAATGTCTGATTGTTTTTGAGCTTCAGCTTCAAGAATTAAAGCTCTCTTGTTACGTTCTGCGTTCATTTGTTTTTCCATTGCATCTCTAATATCAGCTGGTGGGTTAATATCTTTTATTTCAACCCTGTTAATTTTACAACCCCATTTATCTGTAGCTTCATCTAAGATAGAACGAAGTTGGAAGTTGATATTGTCACGTGAACCAAATGTCTCATCTAAGTCCATTTTACCAACAATATCACGAATTGTTGTAATTGCTAGGTATTCAATACCTTTTTTTAGGTTTGCTATCTCATAAACTGATTTTTCTGGGTCAGTTATTTGATAGAACACAACTGTATCTATATTGATTGTAACATTATCTTTAGTGATAACCCCTTGTGGTGGGATGTCCATAGTAAGTTCCTTTAAAAGAACAACTGAACTTACTCTATCAATAAATGGTAATATAAGTGTAAGACCAGCTTCTGCTGTTTTGTAATATTTACCAAGTCTTTCTATAATATACACTTCAGATTGATTTACTACCTTTATTGATTTGAATGCAATAATTGCGATGATTACTAATATAACTATTAAAAAAGCCATAGTAATACCTCCTTAAAAAAAATTTATATATAAAAAAACTAATATCATATTTTATTTAGCATTTGATACTTCATTTACTTTTTCTACTTTTAACTTTACTCCATTTACACTTAGAACTTTTATTGTTTCTCCTTTTTCTATATTGCTATCTGAAATTGCTGACCAAAGTTCTCCATTTACCTTGACTTTTCCAGTAGAATTTAAGTTATCAATGCTTTCTAGTACAATACCTTCTTTTCCTATTATGCTATATACATTTGTAGGTTTTGTTTTAGGAGTTTTTACAAATTTTTTTATTAGTGGCTTGGTAAGTAAAAGTAATATTGTTGAAGATACTACAAATACAACAGATTGAATAACAATATTTGTTGTAAATAAACTAACTATTAATGCAAGTAATGCTCCAATTGAGAACCAAAATACGAAAAATCCTAATGTAAATGATTCTATTATTAAGCATATTCCTGAAATAATTAACCAAAATTGCCACATAATTATTCCTCCTTTAAAGAATGTTATTTTTGCAACATCTTTATTATAGCATATTATGGGGAAAAATGCAACAAAATGGTTTACATAACTTGAAAGAACGGTGTATCAAAAGGACCGGGTCTTTTTGGTACAATTTACATATTATATATAAAAAAAATGTACATAAAGTAATGAAAAAAAATTATATCTATGGTATAATAACGAAAAAATAATGATTCCCTTGTAAATATTCCAAAAAAATGATAATATATTATAGAAAAAAGGAGGCAAAGCAAATGTTAAAAACAAACACAAATATAGAAGAAAAAATAATATTTGATGAGCCTATGAAAAAGCATACATCATTCAAAATTGGAGGAACAGCAGACCAATTTGTAAAAGTAACAAACGAAGAAGAATTAAAAGAAGCAATAAAATATGCCAAAGACAAAAACTTAAAAATAACAATAATAGGAAATGGAAGCAATTTACTAGTACTAGACAAGGGAATAAGAGGGCTAGTAATAAAAATAGATATACAAAAATTAGAAATAGAAAGAAAAGAAAAATATGCAGAAATAACAGTTGGAAGTGGCTACAAAACAATGGCACTTGGAATTAAATTAATGAACGAAGAATTATCAGGATTTGAAGAATTATCAGGAATTCCAGGTACGATTGGCGGAGCAATATTTATGAATGCAGGAGCTTATGGAAAAGAAATAAAAGACATAAATATTTCAACTAAGTGTATGGATTATGATGGAGAAATATTTGAACTATCAAACAAAGAACAAGAATTTGAATATAGGTCAAGTGTATTTAACAAAAAAGACTACATCATTTTAGAAACAAAACTAAGACTAGAATATGGAAAAAAAGAAGAAGTAAAGAAAAAAATGGATGAATATTTATCAAGCAGAAAAGAAAAACAACCTATAGAATATCCATCAGCAGGAAGCACATTTAAAAGACAAGAAGGAGTAATTACTGCAAAACTAATTGATGAATGTGGACTAAAAGGCTTCCAAATTGGAGGAGCAAAAGTATCTGAAAAACACGCAGGATTTGTAATAAATAGTGATAACGCAACAGCAAAAGATGTAATTGATTTAATAAAATACATAAAGGAAAAAGTAAATGAAAAATATGGGATAAAAATAAAAGAGGAAATTAGAATAGTAGGTGAAGAATAGTAATGAAAGGAATATTTTATTGGTTTAAAGATAGCTCAAAAATGAAGCGTTGGATAATGCTAATACTTGTAGGAATAGTTTTTAGCTCATTTGGAATGGCAAATATGATTGTATCAGAAGAGGCAATTTCATTTGGGCAAGCAGCAAAAATAATTGCATATTTTGTTATAGGATTTACCTGTGTGGTTTTAGGACTAGTTTTTATAAATAAAAGAAATATGGAATTATTTATAGAGGCAACAGATTATAGACTAGATAAAGATGAAAAAGTAAATGTAAATTCACTTATTTTCAACAAAACAGTTTATAACCAAGGACCAAAAATAGTTGTAATAGGTGGAGGAAGCGGATTAAATAATACCCTAGAAGGACTAAAAAAACATACAAGTAATATAACAGCGGTAGTTACAGTATCAGATTATGGAGAAAATTTTGGCGAAAATAATGAAACAATGTTATATAGACAACTAGAAGATATAAAAAATGGAATAGGCTCACTTGCACTTGATGATAACAGTAAAATGAAAGATTTATTAAGTTACAAATTTAAAGAAGGAGCACTAAACGGAGTTTCATTTTCAGATTTATATTTTGCTGCAATGGATGATATTTCAAAAAGCTCAGCAGATGCAATAAAAGATAGTAACGAAATATTTAAAATTTGTGGAAAAGTACTTCCTGTAACAAAAGATAAAATGAAAATTTGTGCAGAACTTGAAAATGGATATTTAATAGAAGAAAAATCAAAAATTGCAGAAACAGTTTATGATAAATTAACAAAAATAAATAGAGTATACTTAAACCCAACAAACTGTAAAGCCCTTCCAGAGGTAATAGAAGCAATAAGAGAAGCAGATGGAATAATTATAGGACCTGGAAGTTTATATACAAATGTAATTCCAAATCTATTAGTAAATGGAGTTTCAAGAGCAATAAGAGAGTCAAAAGCAGTAAAATTATATGTATGTAACATAATGACAGAACCAGGACTAACAGACAATTACTCGGTTGCAGACCATATAAATGCAATTGTAGAGCATTGTGGAGAAGGATTAATAGATTATTGTTTATATGATACAGGAGAGGTTATTCCAGAATACATAAAAAAATACAATTTAGATGGAGCAGAACTTGTAGAACAAGATTTATCTGATATAAAAGATAAAAGAATAAAATTTATAAAAGAAGATATGTCTGTTATAAAAGATGATTTTGTAAGACACAATAGTATGCTTATAGCAGATACTCTAATCAAAATAATATGTGATGATTTGAAATTTAAAGATAGACAAAATGAGCCAGAATATTTAATGATGAATTCAAAACTTCAAATGGACAAAGAAATAAAAAAAGAAATGATTCGTCAAAATAAAAACAAGAAAAATGATAGCAAAAAGCCAAAAAGCAAATCAAAAAGTAAATTTGCAAGCAAATATAGTGATAGAATAGAATCTATAAAACATGCAGATGAAAAAGCAGAAAAGAGAAAAAAAGCAAGAATGATAAAAAAGCAAACAGAGCCTAAAAAAATAGAAGATCAAGAGAAAATTAGGCAAATGCTTAAACAAAAAGAAGAAATTATGAAAGCTTATATAGACAGTAAAGAACATAAAGAAGTTTCAAGACCAAAAGACTATGATGAAATAAGAAAAGAGAAAATTGAAAAATTTAATAAAGGAAAATAATTGGATTAATAATTGGAGGATACACTAATGAAATTTGAAAAAAAAGACTTAGGATTAGATAATGGACTAAAAAAAGAATGGATAATAACAAATGGTATAGGAGGATACTCATCATCTACTATAATAGGCGCAAATACTAGAAAATATCATGGACTTTTAGTTAGTCCACTTTCTGCACCTGCAAGAAGATATTTAATTTTATCAAAATTAGATGAAAGTATTGTTCTAGACGGAAGAAAACATGATTTATATACAAATGTGTGTAGAAATTATATATCACAGGGATTTAACTATTT
>USOM01000022.1 GCA_900556345.1 uncultured Clostridium sp.
GATTTAATATTATATGGAAATCAAAATAAGTATAGAATTAATCTGGATGATGATATTAGAAAATATCAAAAAAATATTGATTATGAATTTGAAATTGAAGGAAAAATCCCGGAAGAATTGAAATCTGGTCAATATAAAGCTTTCTTATCAATTACAGAACCATTTGATACTCTTAAAAATAGAGCCGAATACCAAATAAAATTATCAAATAATGGAATTTGGGATCAAGAAATAAATTCTAATTATATTGGGGATATTTTTATTGATGATAATAATATTTCTAGTAATGCAAATTTATCTGGTAAAGAAAATAATAGCGAAATAAGATTTTATATTGTAGCGACTATTGGAATAATAGTTTGTTTAATATTAATTAGAATTTTATCTAAATGATAAATTAGGTCAATGTTTAAACGTTAATTTAAGATTATTTATTATGAGAAATATTACAAAATTAGGTTGCTGTATAATATTTCATAAATTTTTATAAAATCTCCTAAAAAACGTTAAATTCCATTGACACTAAAGCAAAAAAATGATAAAATATAAGCCGTTATGGAATTTATACCATAACGGCAAAATTAATTTGAGGAGGTGAATTTAAGTGCCAACAATTAACCAATTAGTAAGAAAAGGAAGAAAAACAGGAGTTACAAAATCAACTGCACCAGCGCTTCAACATGGATACAACTCAAAAAACAAAAAATTAACAAACGCAAGAAGTCCACAAAAAAGAGGAGTATGTACAGTAGTAAAAACAGTAACACCTAAAAAGCCAAACTCAGCTTTAAGAAAAGTAGCAAGAGTTCGTTTATCAAACGGTTATGAAGTTACATCTTATATCCCAGGTATAGGACATAACTTACAAGAACACAGTGTTGTATTAATAAGAGGAGGAAGAGTAAAAGATCTTCCAGGTGTTAGATACCACATCATCAGAGGAACATTAGATACAGCAGGTGTTAAAGACAGAATGCAAGGTCGTTCTAAGTATGGAGCTAAACGTGCTAAAAAATAGTAAAATCGATTAAATCAGGCATCTTGCACGTTTTTAACATTCATTATGAACTTCGGCATACAGACGTATAGCCTCAGCTCATAATAAATATTAAAAACGCACAATATACCTAATTTTATCAATTTTACAGAGCCCGCAGGATAGTTGGGGGCGAATGTTTAGTGAATTTTTTAATAGTGCTTATTCTTACTAAATATTAAGGTACTTAAATTTAGCAATAGATAGAGCATTATGCGGATAGTTTTAGGTAAAACTTATCAGAGTAACTTTTGGCAATTTGGAAAATCAAATTGTTGACTTTAAAATAAAAAATGTAAAGGAGTGAAGAATAGTGCCAAGAAGAGGTTTTATAGCAAAAAGAGACGTATTACCAGATCCAATGTATAACAGTAAAGTTGTTACAAAATTAGTAAACAACATTATGTTAGATGGTAAAAAATCAGTTGCTCAAAAAATCGTATATGATGCATTTGACATCATAAAAGAAAAAGAAGGAAAAGATCCTTTAGAAGTTTTTGAAGCAGCTTTAGAAAATGTAATGCCAGTTCTAGAAGTAAAAGCAAGAAGAGTAGGTGGAGCTACATACCAAGTTCCATTAGAAATTAGACCTGAAAGAAGACAAACATTAGGTTTAAGATGGCTTGTTTCTTACAGCAGAAAGAGACATGAAAAAACAATGGCTGAAAAATTAGCTGGAGAAATCATGGACGCTGTAGCTGGAAACGGTGGAGCATTTAAGAAGAAAGAAGATACTCATAAAATGGCTGAAGCTAACAAAGCTTTTGCACATTACAAATTTTAGTATGAGGGGGAAAAATAGATGGCAGGAAGATTATGTCCATTAGATAAAACAAGAAATATAGGAATAATGGCTCACATTGATGCAGGAAAAACAACAACAACAGAAAGAATCCTATTCTATACAGGAAAAACTCATAAAATAGGAGAAGTTCACGAAGGTGCTGCAACAATGGACTGGATGGCTCAAGAACAAGAAAGAGGTATCACAATAACATCTGCTGCAACAACATGTTTCTGGAAAGATCATAGAATAAATATAATCGACACACCAGGACACGTTGACTTTACAGTTGAAGTTCAAAGATCACTTAAAGTTCTAGATGGAGCTGTTACAGTATTAGCAGCTAAAGGTGGAGTTCAACCACAAACAGAAACAGTTTGGAGACAAGCTGATAAATACAGTGTACCAAGAATGGTATATGTAAACAAGATGGACGTTGTTGGAGCTGACTTTATGTTATGTGTAGATCAATTAAAAAATAGATTACATGCAAATGCTGTTCCAATCCAATTACCAATAGGAAAAGAAGACTATTTCCAAGGAATAGTTGACTTAATAAAAATGAGAGCATTCATCCATAAGGATGATTTAGGAAAAGAAATAGAAGAAACAGACATACCAGAAGATATGAAAGAAGAAGCTGAAACATGGAGACAAAATATGATTGAAGCAGCATGTGAACAAGACGAAGAATTAATGATGAGATATTTAGATGGTGAAGAATTATCTGAAGAAGACATCAAAAAAGGTTTACGTGCAGGAACAATCAATAACTCTATCGTAACAGTATGTTGTGGATCTTCATACAAAAACAAAGGTGTACAAGAATTATTAAACTCAATAATTGACTATATGCCAGCACCAACAGATATAGCTCATATCAAAGGTGTAGATTTAGATGGAAATGAAGTTGAAAGAAAAACTGACGACAATGAGCCATTTGCAGCTTTAGCATTCAAAATTGCAACAGACCCATTTGTTGGAAAATTATGTTTCTTTAGAGTATATTCTGGAACATTAGAATCAGGATCTTCTGTATTAAATGCAAACAAAGATAAAAAAGAAAGAATCGGAAGAATCTTACAAATGCATGCTAACCATAGAGAAGATATAGAAAAAGTATTTGCAGGAGATATCGCTGCAGCTGTTGGACTAAAAGATGTTACAACAGGAGATACTTTATGTGACGAAAATAATCCAGTTATACTAGAATCAATGGAATTCCCAGAACCAGTTATAGATATTGCTATTGAGCCAAAAGACAAAGCAGCTCAAGAAAAAATGGGTATAGCTTTAGCAAAACTTGCTGAAGAAGATCCAACATTCAAAGCATATACTAATCAAGAAACTGGTCAAACAATTATAGCAGGAATGGGTGAATTACACCTAGACATAATTGTTGATAGATTAAAGAGAGAATTCAAAGTTGAATGTAATGTAGGTAAACCACAAGTTGCTTACAAAGAAACAATTAGAAATAAAGTTAAAGTTCAAGGTAAATTTATCCGTCAATCTGGTGGTAAAGGACAATACGGTGACGTATGGTTTGAAATGGAACCATTAGAGGCTGGTAAAGGAATTGAATTCGAAAGCAAGATAGTAGGAGGAGCTGTTCCAAAAGAATATATCAAACCAATCGAACAAGGAATGAGAGAAGCAGCTCAAACAGGTATCTTAGCAGGATATCCAGTTATAGACTTCAAAGTATCATTAGTTGATGGTTCATATCACGAAGTTGACTCTTCAGAAATGGCATTCAAGATTGCAGCTTCAATGGCATTTAAAGAAGGATGTAAACAAGCTAAATCAGTTATTTTAGAGCCAATAATGAGAGTTGAAATAACAGTTCCAACAGAATACATGGGAGATGTTATTGGTGATGTAAACTCTAGACGTGGTAGAATAGAAGGAATGGATGAAGTTCAAGGAATGGAAGAAATAAGAGCATTTATCCCATTATCAGAAATGTTTGGATATGCAACAGACTTACGTTCTAAGACACAAGGTAGAGGAAGTTACTCAATGGAACCATCTCACTATGATGAAGTTCCAAAATCAGTACATGAACAAATAGTAGCTTCAAGAAGCAAAAACGCTTAATTAATTTATAAAAAATAGATTAATTTTAAAGCTAATTGCAAAGAATATTTATTTATAAAAATAAAAGCTTGCATTTTTACTCCAAATAGTATATAATGCAAGCACATAATAAAAACGTTATTAAATTTAAAGTTTATAATAAAGGAAATGGACAATCGTTTAAGTGAGGTAACATCAGTTATTAACACAAAAGGGACATATCTTGGTAACAAGAAATGACCCTATATTAAAGATGTGTCCCTTTACCTTAAAAGAAGGAGGAATTTAAAATGGCAAAAGCAAAATTCGAAAGAACAAAGCCACACGTTAACATTGGTACAATCGGACACGTTGACCATGGTAAAACAACAACAACAGCAGCTATTACAAAATACCTATCATTATTAGGAAAAGCTCAATATGAAGCATATGATCAAATCGATGGTGCTCCAGAAGAAAAAGCAAGAGGAATTACAATTAACACAGCACACGTTGAATATGAAACAGAAAATAGACACTATGCTCACGTTGACTGCCCAGGACACGCAGACTACGTAAAGAACATGATTACAGGTGCTGCTCAAATGGATGGTGCAATATTAGTTGTTTCTGCAGCTGATGGACCAATGCCACAAACAAGAGAACACATCTTACTTGCTAGACAAGTTGGAGTTAAATATATCGTTGTTTACTTAAACAAATGCGATATGGTTGATGATCCAGAATTATTAGAATTAGTTGAAATGGAAGTTAGAGACTTATTATCAAGCTACGATTTCCCTGGAGACGAAATTCCAATCATAAAAGGATCTTCATTAAAAGTTCTAGAAAGCACATCTACAGATCCTAACGATCCTGTATATGCTCCAATGAAAGAATTAATGGAAGCAGTAGATTCTTATATACCTACTCCAGAAAGACCAATAGATCAACCATTCTTAATGCCAGTTGAAGACGTATTCACAATCACTGGACGTGGAACTGTTGCTACTGGTAGAGTAGAAAGAGGAACAGTTAAATTACAAGACAACGTAGAAATCGTTGGACTTTCAACAGAAAAGAAACAAACAGTTGTTACTGGTGTTGAAATGTTCAGAAAATTACTAGATCAAGCTGAAGCTGGAGACAACATCGGTGTTCTTTTAAGAGGAATTGATAGAAAAGACATCGAAAGAGGTCAAGTTATAGCTAAACCTGGAACAATTCATCCACATACAAAATTCACATCACAAGTATACGTTCTAACAAAAGAAGAAGGTGGACGTCATACACCATTCTTCAATGGATATAGACCACAATTCTATTTCAGAACAACAGACGTTACAGGTGTTATTGAATTAGAAGCTGGAACAGAAATGGTAATGCCAGGAGATAACGTAACAATGACAATCGAATTAATTACACCTATCGCTATCGAAAAAGGATTAAGATTCGCTATTCGTGAAGGTGGTAGAACAGTTGGTTCAGGTGTTGTTGCTGACATAATCGAATAATAATTGCTAAATATAAAGGCTTTCGAGAATTATCTCGAAAGCTATTTTTTTGTATTTCCCACTTTTTTCCCACTAAAGTATTTATAAAAAATCAAAAAATAAATAGAATACCAAGTCACTTTACCAAAAAATATTGATAAATAAAACTAATTTTGATACAATACAGAAAAACAAAATAAGCGGTGATAAAAATGTATGAAACAATGGAAGAAGTAAAAGAATCAATAAAAGATTGCAAAAAATGTAAACTATGTACAGGAAGAAAAAACATTGTATTTGGAGTAGGAAACAAAAATGCAGATATAATGTTTATAGGAGAAGGACCTGGTGCGGACGAGGATGCTCAAGGAATACCATTTGTTGGAAAAGCAGGTCAACTAATGAACAAAGCATTTGATGCAGTAGGAATAGAAAGAGAAGAAGTATATATAGCAAATATAGTAAAATGTAGACCACCAAATAATAGGGACCCAGAATCAGACGAAGTTTTAAGTTGTATAAACTATTTGCGAAATCAAGTAATGATAGTAAAACCCAAAATTATTGTATTACTTGGCAGAATTTCACTTCAAAATATTTTAGGGAAAGAATACAAAATAACAGCAAGTAGAGGAAAATGGATAGAAAAAAAAGGCATACTATATATGCCAACTTGGCACCCAGCAGCCTTACTTAGAGATGAAACAAAAAAAATAGATTTTATAAGAGATTTAAAAGAAGTGATAAAAAAACTAGAGGAGTAATTTCTGATTGGGGACGGTTCTTTTTGCAAAATTTCGTATTGGGACCGTTTCTTTTCGCGAAAAGAAACGATCTTAGCAGAAAAAGAAACGGTCCTAATGGAAAAAGAAACGGTCCCAATGAAAAAAGAACAAAGAGAGGAAGAAAAATGAATCAACAAATACAAGAAAAATCAAATTATTGTTTAAATTGCAAAATAAAACCTTGTTCAAACAAAGGATGTCCTTTAAACAATAATATACCAGAATTTATAAAACAAATAAAAGAACAAAACTATAAAGAAGCATATAAAATATTGCAAGAAACAACAGTACTTCAACCAATATGTGGTAGAATATGTCCACACAAGAAACAATGTGAGGGTTCGTGTGTAAGAGGAATAAAAGGTGAGCCTGTAAGTATAGGAGATATGGAAGCTTTTATTGGTGACTATGCAATAGAAAATAACTTGAAATTTGAAAAAAATATTGAAGAAAATTTAGAAAATAAAAAAGTAGCAATTATAGGTGGAGGACCATCAGGACTTACTTGTGCAGCATTTTTGGCTAAAAAAGGTGTAAAAGTAACTATATATGAAAGAAAAGATTTTTTAGGTGGGCTTTTAGTTTATGGAATACCAGATTTTAGATTATCAAAAGATATAGTTAAAAATACTATAGATAAAATTTTGGATTTAGGAATTGATGTAAAATATAACCAAGAACTTGGAAAAAATATTAATTTAAGTGATTTAGAAAAAGAATATGATTATATTTACCTAGCATTTGGAGCAAATATTTCATCTAAAATGAAAATTGAAGGCGAAAATTTAGATGGAGTATTTGGAGGAAATGAATTATTAGAAAATAATACTCACCCAAATTATAACGAAAAAACAGTAATTGTAAATGGTGGAGGAAATGTTGCAATTGATGTTGCAAGAACAATAAAAAGAAAAGGTGCAAAAGAGGTTATAATTGTTTATAGAAGAGCAAAAGAGCAAATGCCAGCTGAAGAAAAAGAGGTTTTGGATGCTGAAAAAGAAGGGGTAAAGATATTATTTCAAAACAATATTGTTAAAATTAATGGCACAGATAAAGTACAAAATATTGAACTTATAAAAACTGAATTGGTTCAAAAAGAAGGAGATACAAGACTTTCACCTGTAAACATAGAAGGAAGCAATTATACAGTAAAAGCCGATTATGTAATAATGGCATTAGGGTCAAAAACAGACGAATTTGTACAAAATTTAGGATTAGAAGTAACACCAAGAAACTATATAAAAGTAAATGATAATTTCCAAACATCAAATTCAAAGATTTATGCTGGAGGAGATTTAATAGGTGGAAAAGGGACAGTAGCTTGGGCTGCACGAAATGGAAGAGATGTTGCAGAAAATATAATAGAAGAATTTAAAAAATATTAATAAAATATATTGATTTTTTCTAAAAACCATACTAAAATGAATAATATCTTAATAAACTGAAAAATGAAAGGAAAATAAAAGATGAAAATACTTCTAGATGCTATGGGAGGAGATAATGCTCCAGAAGCAACAATAAAAGGTGCAGTAAATGCAATAAATGAAATAAAAGCAGAAGTTATTTTAATTGGAAAACAAGAAATAATAGAAGCAAAAGTAAAAGAATTTTACGGAAAAAGTTTAGTAGAAATATCACCAAGATTATCAATAAAAAATGCAACAGAAACAATAGAAATGGAAGATGGACCAACAGATAGTATAAAACACAAAAAAGACTCATCAATGGTTGTAGGATTTAATATGCTAAAAAAAGGAGAAGGAGATGTATTTATATCTGCTGGAAACTCAGGAGCCTTACTTGCAGGAGCAACTTTGCTTGTTGGAAGAATTAGAGGAATAGATAGACCTGCTATGGCTGGAATATTGCCAGCTTATAAAAGTAGACTTGTATTAATAGATTCAGGAGCAAATACAAACTGTAGACCAATAAACCTATTACAATTTGCCCAAATGTCAAGCATATATATAAGGAACACCTTTGGGGTAGAACATCCAAGAATAGGCTTATTAAACATTGGAACAGAAGAAACAAAAGGTAATGAATTAACAAAGGAAAGTTACAAATTACTAAAAGAAAAATCAGAAGAACTAAATATCAACTTTATAGGAAATGTAGAAGGAAGAGATGCATTTTCTGGTGAAGTTGATGCAATAGTAACAGATGGATTCACAGGAAATGTATTCTTAAAAGCAGTAGAAGGACTTGGAAAATTTGTAAAAAGAAGCTTAAAAGAAAACCTAATGAAAAATATATGGTCAAAAATAGCAGCACTTCCATCACTTCCTGCAATGAATAAATTCTCAAAATCAATGGATTATAAATCTTATGGTGGAGCACTATTTTTAGGAGTAAAAAAACCAGTCGTAAAAGCACACGGAAGTAGTGATGCAAAATTATTCGAATTTACAATAAAACAAGCAGAGCAATTTGTAAATAACCAAACAGTTGAAAATCTAATAAAAGAATTCGAAAAAGAAAAGACAAAAACCGAATAACCATTCAAAAATGAAATAAATTTGAGATATCTATTGACAAAAGAAAAAACATATAATATAAATGTCTATATAAAAATAACATCAAATTTATATCAAAGGATATAGTAAATTTTTATAAACTTGAGAGGAGGTGAACTTAAGAAATGAGTTCAGAAGAAATATTTGAAAAGGTAAAAAATATAATAGTAGACTTATTACAAGTTTCAGAAGAATCTGTTACATTAGATGCACATTTTATAGATGATTTAGGAGCTGACTCTTTAGATTTAGTTGAATTAATAATGGGAATTGAAGAAGAATTCAATATAGAAATTCCAGACGGAGAAGCTGAAAAAGTTGTAACAGTTGGAGATGTAGTTGAATACATAAAGGAAAATGTTGCATAATTTTGGGAATAAAAATTATCAATAAGTAATAAAGTACCCTATAAGATAGAAATATTTTATAGGGGATTTTT
>USOM01000023.1 GCA_900556345.1 uncultured Clostridium sp.
GAACAAATATTACCTATAATGAAAGAAAATTATGATGGATATAAATTCAGTTTAGAAGCCAAAAATCAAATATATAATTCAAATATGTGTTTATATTTTTTAAATAGATATATTGAATTCGGAAAAATACCAACTAAATTAATAGACGTGAACATAGCAAGTGATTACAGCAAAATTGGAAAAATGCTAGGTTTATGTAAAGAAGAAAATAGACTGGAAATATTAAGGAAAACAGTACAAGGTGAACCGATAAATAATAATATAGTAGAAAAATTTAATCCAGCAATAGAATTTAATGAAACAGATATGATATCAATGCTATACTACCTTGGATATTTAACAATATTTGGAGAAGATTTAGGAATGCCAGAGCTTACAATACCAAATAAGGTAATGAAAGAAATATATGCAGATTATTTTATGCAATTAATGAACCAAGAGGCGGATTTTAGAATAGATAATACACGAAATCAAGAAATATTAAGAGAAATTGCAAGAGAAGGTAAAATAGACAAAATGGTAGAAACATTAAGAATATATTTAAACAATCTATCTAATCGTGACCTAATAAAGTTTGATGAGAAATATATTAAATTAATATTTTACTGTATAGCAATGACAATGCAAATATATTCTGCAAAATCTGAAATGGAAGTAAATAGAAATTATCCAGATATATTGCTAGTTCCAAGGGATAGAACAAAAGGATATAAAGCAATAATGGTAGAGTTTAAATATTTGAAAAAAGGAGATACTGCAAAATTAGAAGATAAACAAAAAGAAGCAAGAGAACAAATTGAAAGATATTCTGAATTTGATGATATAAAAGATATTGAAGGACTAAGAAAATATACAATAGTTGTTGCAGGAAATGAACTTTATGTAGAAGAAATTTAAAGGAAGAAGTTAATGACATAATTTAGGTGTTTATAGGCTTAAATTTGTCATTAACTTCTTTTTGTGGTTTTTATTTTTTTATATTGAATAAAATATTGGAGGATTTGTTACAATATAAATTAGTAAAAGTAAGTATAAAAATAAAAACAATTTGAATATGAAGTGATAAAACTACATAAAACAAGCTATTGTTACAAAAATCTTATATTTATATTACATTTGATTAAAATGTTGAATAAAGTAAACTACGGTGGTAAAATTAAAACAGATACAAAATAGTACACAAAAATAGGAGGATATCAGATGAAAAGGAATGTAAATAACAATGGAATTACATTAATTGCACTTGTAGTAACAATTATAGTTTTACTCATTTTAGCAGGTGTTAGCATAAGTATGTTGACTGGGGAGAATGGGATATTAAATAGAGCTGGGGAAGCGAAAGAGAAAACAACACTTAGTCAGAAGAAAGAAACAACAGATTTAGCTAATATGGAAGAAATAATAAGTAATGGCATTGAGGGAAAATATTTAGACAAAGTAACTGATAATAATCCAGGGATATTGGAAAAAGAAAGCGAGAATGTTTACATCATAAATAGCATTGAAGATTTAGTTTTTTTCTCATATGATGTAAAAAATGGTAATACCTATGAAGGAAACATGGTAAAATTAGGGACTGACTTAAATTTTAATTCAGATAATTCCTATGTAGATGCATTTAGAACAGACTATGGAAAGTATGGTTATAATGGAGAATTGAAAATTTTATTAACAAGTGGAGAAGGTTTTTTATCAATTGGAACAATAGAAAACACGAAAGAGAATTGCTTTGCAGGAACATTTGATGGTAACAACTATGAAATAAAAAATTTATATATAAATAAAAGTGCAAATGAAGGAGTAAAAAGAATTGGTTTATTTGGAACTAATATTGGAATCATAAAAAATATTAAATTAGTTGATATAAATATAAAAGCCGAGTGTATTTCAGCCAGTATTGGTGGCATTACAGGAATAAATTACGGAAGCATAAGCAACTGTGTAATTAGTGGAAATTTATATTTAAAAGGAACTGGATATTTACTTTGTGCAGGTGTAGCAGGTGCAATGAGAGAAAATGGAAATATCGAAAATTGTGGAAATAGTGCAAAAATTATATGTGAAAATAATGCTACAGATGGTCAAGCGGTTGGAGCAGGAGTTGTCGGAAGTTGTAATAATAATGCTTCAAGTACTGATTTGACACCATATATTAAAGGGTGTTACAATACAGGAAAAATAAATGCTAGATCTGAAATAGATGTTTTGGCGGGTGGAATTACAACATATATAACTAGATGTGACGTTATAAATTGTTATAATAGTGGAGAAATAAATGCCACAGGTAACAAGGACGTAAGAATAGGTGGAATAATATCAGCAGGGGACAATTCCCAACATACTGTAAAAAATTTATATAATACTGGAAAGATTGTGTATAATGGTACAACAACTGATGAAAAAGCAAGCTTAGGAGGAATTATAGGACAAAATTATAATACACATATTATGAATGTTGCGAATTTAGGAGAAATTTATATAAACAATACAACTACGCAAATAAAAATAGGAGGAATTGCAGGGGGAGCGACATTTGGAGATATTGACAATGGATATAATTTAGGTAAAATAATTGTAGACCAAGAAACGAAAAACGAAAAAATAGGTAGTTTGGTTGGAATAAAATGGAATTCAGTATATAACAAATGCTTTTATTTAAATGAAACATATTCTAAAGGAATTGGAAAATTGGCAACATCAGAAGAAAAAGAAGAAGGCATTACAAAATTAATAAATAAAGAGGATTTTCCTGATCTTTTGGAAATAATAAATGATGATGATAAGTTTAAAAACGATAACAATAACATCAATAATGGATATCCAGTATTATTTTGGCAGTAGATAACTGTGAGATTTTAGAACTTTTTGTATTATACTTTATAGATAGAAAAAAGGCACAAAAGCTATAATTAAGCTTTTGTGCCTAAAAAAGTTAAAAAGCCTTATTCAGTTCTTTACAATGTACTAAATGCTCCTTCGTCGCAATGGAACTAATAATGCGGTAATATTAAAAAAATAGATAACCTCCTGTATAATATAATTATGGTGTGCTATGAGAAAACAAATAAGAAACTCAATATGGGTTTCTTATTTGTTTTCGTAACTATATAGATGATGATAGTAGGTCTATCGTAATCGGTGTACAGGCAAAGATTACAAACCACCCTAAGGTGCTATATTTAAAAGATATGGTATTGAGCGTTAGGGAAAAGTCAGTAATAAAACTGGCAGGTGTGTGTTAAGGAGATGAATGACCATATGAACCACTTACAAAAATGTCGTTATATTAAAAGTTCCATCAAAACTGAGAACTCATAATATCTCAGGATAAGTCTAGAGGAAACCTGTTTACTGTCTAGATGGTGGACGGCGTAAAGGTGGCATGAACTTAACATGGGCGTCTATATGGAACATAGGAACCTACGGGCTAATGATAAGGGAGAAAATCAAATGAATAAAATCATAAGATGAAGAGTACCAATGTAGTCATAGGGGCAGACCAAGTTGTAGTAGTAAAGAAGTTTCTGTAATGGAAATGGAGCAAAGGACTTGGAATTATCAGTTTAAGAAATAAGTCAACTTGAAGAAAGGAGGAGCTTATGGACAAAACAAAACCATACAATATTTCAAAACAAGTAGTAAAATTAGCTTTTGACAGAGTAAAAGCAAACAAAGGAACATATGGTATAGATGAGCAATCAATTACAGATTTTGAAGAAAATTTGAAAGATAATTTATACAAAATTTGGAATAGAATGTCATCAGGAACGTATTTTCCAAAACCAGTTAAAGCAGTAGCAATACCTAAAAAGAATGGTGGAACTAGAATACTAGGAATACCAAATGTGGAAGATAGGGTTGCACAAATGGTTGCAAAGATATACTTTGAATCAAATGTAGAGAAAATATTCTATGAAGATTCATATGGCTATAGACAAAATAAGTCAGCAATACAAGCTGTAGGAGTATTAAGAGAAAGATGCTGGAGAAAAGATTGGGTAGTAGATTTCGATATAACTGGGTTATTTGATAACATTAGACATGACTATCTAATAGAAATGGTAAAAAGACATACAGAGGAACAATGGATAATACTCTACATTGAGAGATGGCTAAAAACACCATTTAAAATGCAAGATGGAACAATAGTAGAAAGAAAAGCAGGAACACCCCAAGGAGGAGTAATAAGCCCTGTACTAGCCAATGTATTCTTACACTATGTATTTGATGATTTTATGAGTAAAGAATTTTCTAACATTCAATGGGTGCGTTATGCTGATGATGGAGCATTAAATTGTGTATCATTAAAACAAGCAAAATATATAATTAAAGTACTGGATAAAAGATTTAAGAAATTTGGATTGGAATTAAACTTATCAAAGACAAGAATAGTGTATTGTAAGGATGGAGACAGAAAAGGAAACTACGAAAATACGAGTTTTGATTTTCTAGGATTTACATTTAGAGGTAGACCGGTAAAAGATAAAGAAGGAAGAAATTTTTGTGGACTTTTACCAGCAATAAGTAATAAAGCACAGAAGGAAATAAGAAGAACTGTAAGAGAAATGAGATTACAAGGGAAAGTCAGTATAAGTTTAAAAGACATAGCTAGAATTCTAAATCCAAAGATACAAGGCTGGATAAATTACTATGGGCATTATTATAAATCTGGAATGTACAAAACATTAAGATATATTAATAGGTGTATAATAAAATGGGTAAAGAAGAAATACAAAATGAGGACAAGAGGCAAGGCAATGAAATGGTTATATAATGTTGCAAAGAAAAACAGAGAAATGTTTGTACACTGGAAGATTGGAATAATAAGTATGGCATGATAATTGGGAGCCGTGTGAAGGGAGACTTTCAAGCACGGTTCTGAGAGAAGCTCAAGGGGAAGTACCTTGGGCTTACTTACTTAACCTAAGGTTGCAAATATATTAAACAGGAGGTCTTTTAGATGACGAATAATCAAATACTCAAAAAGTTGAGTCAAGACATGAGAATGAGAAATTTCTCACATTACACATATGATTCATATATGAGAAAAACAAAAGAAATGATGGTATATTTTAACAAATCTTTAGAAAAGGTAATAATAGATGAGCTAAGAGATTATCTATATAAATATTTACTGAATGAAAGAAAAATGGCTGATAAAACAGTAAATTATTATAACAGTATAATAAGATTCGTATATGAAGTAACACTAGACAAAGTATTAAATAAAAGACAAATACCAATGAGAAAAAGAAAAAAGACGGTGTATAAGGTGCTAACGAAAGAAGAGTTAAGCACTTTTTTTGCGTGTGTAGATAATTATAAATTCTGGTGTTAAAGTATTGCAAGAGAAAAATGGATATATAACAGAGAATATGATTTATTAAATGTTAAATATTTTCATGTAGTAATGACAATACCATCAGAATTATATGGAATAGCATATCAAAATCAAGAAAAAGTATATAAAATATTATTTAAAGCAACAGCAGAAACATTAGAAGAACTAGCAGAAGATAAAAAATATTTAGGAGCACAAATAGGATTTATGGAAGTATTACATACATGGGGACAAACATTAGTATATCATCCACACATACATACAATAGTACCAGCAGGAGGAATAGATAAAATAGGAAAATGGAGAAATAGCAAAAAGAAATTTTTTATACCAGTAAAAGTATTATCAAGAAAATTTAGAGGAAAGTTTTTATATTATTTAAAACAAGAAAAGCTAGATTTTTATGGAGAACAAGAATATTTAAAAATAAAAGAAAACTTTGATGAGCTAATGGCAAAAATGTATAACAAAGAATGGATAAGTTATTGCAAGCCACCATTTAAAGATGCAAGTTGTGTAATAAGATATTTAGGAAGATATACACATAGAGTAGCAATATCAAATAATAGAATAATAAAAGAAGAAAATGGAGAAGTAACATTTAAATATAGGGATTATAAAGATAATAAAAAACAAAAAGAAATGACGTTAAAAGCAGAAGAATTTATAAGAAGATTTTTATTACATATATTACCACCAAGATTTATGAAAATAAGACATTATGGATTATTAGGAAACAGAAATAAAAAAACAAAGTTAGCTATATGCAAGAAACTTACAAATACAGATAACCTCGAGAAACTAGAGATAAGCACTCTAGAAATACTAAAGAAAACGCTAGGCGTTGATTTTAATTTGTGTCCTGTCTGTCGAAAAGGACACTTAGTAAATCCCAACTCCAGCTAAAACGGTAGCAATTTCATAAGCTCAAAAATTGCCTCTTAATTGGGGAGGGGGATCTTGTACCCATTTTACTATGAAATTAGAGAAAGTACAATAAAAAAATTCAAAAATAGTATAAAAATTTCAAAAAAATAGCTTCTAGTCTAGGAAGAGAAATAATTAAATCCCCATAGCAAGTATAAGAAAGTTTCCGCAGTTTACTACTATTATAATTACAGCTGGTTAGCCAGAATAAATTAGAGATATGCAGTAAACTTTTTTGCTGGCTAACCATCAGTAATTTCCTATACATAATAGTGCTTTTAATATTAGCACGGAATAAGCATAAGTATGCTAACAGGACAAAATGGAATATTAAATAGAGCAGCTGTAAATGGTAAAATAATAGGTAGGTGGCCGAAAAGTTACATTTTAAATTTTTCAAGACTTTGAGGCCCCCACCAGAGTAGCATAGCAAAATAAAGCTATGCTTTTTTTTCTACAAAAAAATCATCATAAATCTCAATATTTCCACAAAACACTTGAAAAAATACCAAAAAAGTATATAATAGATACATACTGAAAAGAGGTGAAAAAAATGGACTACACAAAACTAGAACAAGAAATAGGCTACACATTCCAAGACAAAAATCTACTACAAACAGCATTAACACACACATCGTATGCTTATGAAAGAAAAACAATAAGTAACGAAAAACTAGAATTTCTAGGAGACAGCATACTAGAATTTCTATCAAGCATCTATATATACCAAAACTATCCAAAACTAAAAGAAGGAGAAATGACTAAAGTTAGAGCACAAGTAGTATGTGAAGCAAGTTTATACAAAGTTGCAAAATCACATAATTTTAGTGATTTCTTACGCCTAGGAAAATCAGAAAGAGTAGCACACAAACAAGTAAAACCAGCAATAATGGCAGACAGCGTAGAAGCAGTAATTGCAGCTATGTACCTAGATGGAGGGCTAGAGCCAGCAAATAAATTTATAGTTGGAAACCTAAAAGAAGAAATAAAATTAGCAAGTCAAAATGTCGGACAAAAGGACTATAAAACAGTACTACAAGAAATACTTCAGCAACATGGAGATGTACATATAGAATACAAAATAATAAAAGAAGCAGGGCCAGACCATGATAAAATATTTGTATCAGAAGTAATCTACAACGGAAAAATTTTAGCATCAGGAGAAGGAAAAAGCAAAAAACATGCAGAAATGGAAGCTGCAAAACATGCTATAGAATTAATAAAAAAGGGGTGAAACTATGAAAAAACAGTATATAATTCCAATATTTGTACCACACTTAGGATGTCCAAATGATTGTGTATTTTGCAACCAAAAATCAATAAGTGGGCAAGCAAAGCAAGTAACAAAGGAAGATGTAAAAAATATAATAGAAGAACACCTAAAATATATAAAAAAAGATTCTAAAGTAGAAGTAGCTTTTTTTGGAGGAAGTTTTACAGGAATAGAAGAAGAAAAACAAGAAGAGCTATTAAGTGTAGCATATGAATATGTTAAGCAAAAAAAGATTGATAGTATAAGAATATCAACAAGGCCTGATTATATAGATAAAAAAATCCTAAAAAGACTAAAAAAATATAAAGTAAAAACAATTGAACTTGGGGTACAATCTGCAAATGATTATATTCTAAAAAAGGCAGGAAGAGGACATACTTTTGAAGATGTTGTGAAAGCATCAAAATTAATTAAATGGTATGGCTTTGAGTTAGGACATCAAATGATGGTAGGACTTCCAGAAAGCACAACAGTTGATGAAATAAATACGGCAAAACAATTAATAAAGTTAAAGCCTAAAATGGTAAGGATATATCCAGTTTTAGTTATAAAAAATACAAAATTGGAAAAAGATTATCAAGAAGGCAAATACAAGCCTTTAACAGTAACACAGGCTGTTGAAATTTGCAAAGAATTGGTAAAACTTTTTGTAAAAAAACATATAGAAGTGATTAGAATTGGGCTTCAACCAACAGATACGATAACAAATCCAGAAGAGGAAAAAAGCGAAGTTGTGGCAGGTCCATTCCATCCAGCTTTTAGGCAATTGGTTGAATCCGGAATGTGGTATGATGTTATTGTTGAAAAGATAAAACAGCTAAATACTAAGGTTAAAGAGGTTGTTGTTACTGTTAATCCAGTTGATGTAAATAATGTTATTGGACAAAGAAAAGATAATATTAATAATTTAAGAGAAGTTTATGATGTGGATTTGATAGTAAAGGCAGATGAGAAAATTAAGCAGGGTAAATCTAAAATAGAGATTACAAAAATTTATGAGGATTTTTCGGAAAAATAAACGGCTATAATGCACTGAAAGGCTTAAAATAGCCGTTTATGGATTTTTTATGAAATTTTAAAAAAATCCTTGACAAATCTCAAAAAAATGATATAATAGTAAAGCATTAAGGAGAAGTTGCAGGTGTAGTTCAATGGTAGAACCCTAGCCTTCCAAGCTAGCTACGTGGGTTCGATTCCCACTACCTGCTCCAAATTTTAAAACTTACGAAATTTTGTTATTTCGTAAGTTTTTTGTAGTGTGCCCAGCATGGGCAACAACTTGAGGGTGAAAGTCCCTTACAGTGCCTGA
>USOM01000024.1 GCA_900556345.1 uncultured Clostridium sp.
AAGCTTATCTTTGCTTCTGGTAAGTTAAATAAATTTATTAAACTAAGGAGGAAAAAAATGTTATTAACTTCATTATCTACTTTTTTAATTTTACTCGCTTCTTTTGGTGCAACTTTTATTTTAGCTTTAATTATAAAGCAAAAAATAGCTTCAAGCCAATTAAAAACTTGTTTTCTCGCAACTTTAATTTGCTTGCTTATTTGTGATATAGGATTATTACTACAAATTGTACTATCTCCTATTTATCATATTAACCCTATTTATTTTGATTATTTTGTGTATATTGGAACTTGTTTTTTACCTGTTTGTTTGTTTCTTACAAGTATGGTTTTCACTAAAACAAAAATCAAACTAAAAAGAGTTTATACATTTTTTATAATTATACCTATATTATCATTAATTATTTTATGGACTAATGATTATCATCATTTATTTTATCAAACATATTCTGTTTATTTAAATGAAACTATTTCTGGTCCATATATGATTGTACATACATTATATTCGTATGGATTACTTATTTTGAGTATTTTAAATTTGATAAAGTTTTCTATTAAAAATGCAGGATTCTTTTCTCAACAATCACTTTTACTTATTGCTGGAACTATTATACCTGTTGTAATTAATATTTTAGGAACTTTAAATATTATAAAAATGTCAATTTATTTAACACCAATTTCATTTACTATAGCAATTGTTTGTTTTGCTCTTGCCATATTCAAATTCAAATTTTTAAGTATAGCACCTATTGCTTTGCAAAGAGTTGTTGATAGGATTTCTGATGGTTATTTGGTATTAAATGAAGATAATAAAATTATTGACTTTAATAAAACTCTTTTAAGCTTATTCCATGTTAAGGACGTTGATATTAGAGATAAAAATATTTTTGATATTACTTCTTCATTTGATGATTTTGACCAAGAGAAATTAAACAAATTATTGGTTAAAGCTAAAGGTACTATTAAAACCCAATCTTTAACTACTCATTTTGATAAATTAAATAAATATTTCAACATCGAGTTTAGTAGTTTAAATAATAACAAAACATTTCTTGGTACTTTAATACTGTTCAAAGATATCACTCAACATATAGAAGATATGCAAACTATAAAAGATAATCAAGATAGCCTTATGGAAAGTGAACGTCTAGCTTCTCTTGGACAGCTTATTGGTGGTATTGCGCATAACTTAAAAACCCCTATTATGTCTATTTCTGGTGCAGCTGAAGGTCTAACAGATTTAGTTAAGGAATATGATATGTCAATTGAAAATCCTTCTGTTAATTTTGAGGACCATCACGCTATTGCTAAAGATATGTCTGTTTGGATTGAAAAGATTAAAGATTATACTGAATATATGTCTGATATTATTACGGCTGTTAAGGGACAAGCTGTTACTCTTTCTGAAACTGAAAATACTTCTTTTGATTTGGAGGAGCTTGTTAAGAGAATTGATATTTTGATGAAACATGAACTTAAAAATGCTATTATTTATTTGAATGTTCATATGTTTATTGATAGTAAAATTGTTATTCACGGTGATGTTAATAGCTTGGTTCAAGTTATTAATAATATGATTTCTAATGCTATTCAAGCTTATAATGGTAGAACCGAAGAGGAAATAAACCTTGATTTTAATATGGATGATAATAATAATCTTATTATTTCTATTGAGGATCATGCAGATGGTTTACCTCAGAAAGTTAAGGATAAACTATTTAAGGAAATGATTACAACAAAAGGTAAAAATGGTACAGGTCTTGGTCTTTATATGTCTTATTCTACTATTAAAGCTCATTTTAACGGAAATATTACTTTCGAGTCTGAGAAAGGTAAGGGAACTAAATTTAATATTATTTTACCATTGTAAATTTTGAAACGGGGACGGTTCCTTTAAAAAAAGGAACCGTCCCCATTTCGAAAAAATTATATTTCTGCCTGATATTTATTTTTTATTTCTTCTATTTCTTCGTAATCATTTTCCAAAATATCTACAAATAAGTCATCTAATTCTGGGTCAAATTGTGTGCCTCTACAACGTTTGAATTCTTCGATAACTCTATCTAGTGGCAAAGAATCCCTATAAACCCTTTTTGATGTCATAGCATCAAATGTATCTGCTATAGCTGTTATTCTTGCTAGGTATGGTATTTCTTCTCCTTTTAGCATTTCTGGATATCCCCTTCCATCATATCTTTCGTGATGGTATTTTACTATTGGTAAAATGTCTTTAAAGATTGACGCTGTTGATAAAATGTGAGCCCCTATTGTTGGGTGATTTTTTATTTCTGAGTATTCGTCATCTGATAGCTTTCCATTTTTTTGTAAAATGTTATCTGGTACTCCAATTTTTCCAACATCGTGGAATAAGCCCCCAATTTTTAATCTATTTATATCTTCATCTGATAATCCTAATTTTTTTCCTATTAGTACTGAATATTCTGATACTCTATCTGAGTGTCCTCTTGTATAGGTATCTTTTGCTTCAACGGTGTATCTTACTGTTTGGATACTTTCCATATATGCTTGTTCTAGTTGTTTGAATGTATCTGCTAATTTTTCATTTATTGCTTTTATTTGACGCATTTGTTCTACTGATTTTATTCCAGATTCTATTAGTAATAATAATTGGTCAAATTTATCACTTTTTTCGCAGTATCCTTGTATATCTAGTCGTCTAATTGTTTCTAGTGGAGGTGCTAAATCCTTATGACCTGTTAATAATAGTATGTATAGTTCCTTATTAAATTTTCTTATTTCCTCAACTACTTGGTCTCCGTGAAGTGGCGTCATAATGAAGTCTAATAGTAGCAAATCAAAATGTTCAGTCTTTATTCTTTCTATGGCTTCTACTGGGTCTGTTATTCCTGTAAATGAATATCCTGACCTTTTTAAAAAGATTGATAAAGAATCTATTATTCCTGCTTCATCATCTACAGCTAGGATTTTATATGTACTGTTTTGGCTGTTTTCAGCATTTTGTATGTTTCCTATTCTCATTGTTTTCCCTCCTTAATATACACCCATTATAAAGATAATTTTTCTAAATTGCAATATTTTTTTCTATTTATGTTTATATTTTCATACTTAATCCTACTTTATGTCTTTCCATATCTATTTTTATAACTTTTACCTTTACAATATCTCCTACTGAAACTAATTCTGAAGGATTTTTAATATATTTGTCACTCATTTCCGAAATATGAACCAATCCATCATATTTTACTCCAATATCTACGAATGCACCAAAATCTATTACATTTCTTACGGTTCCTGGAAGTATCATACCTTCCTTTAAATCCTCAAATTTTAGTACATCTTGTCTTAATATTGGTTTTGGCATTTCATCTCGTGGATCTCTTCCTGGTTTTGAAAGTTCGTCTACTATATCTTTTAAAGTTAATTCTCCAATATCTAAATCATTTGATTCTTTGGCAATATCTACTGATTTTAGTTTTTCTCTTAAATCTATTACTTTATCTTTATTTCTTAAATCTTCTTTCTCAAATCCAACACTTTCAAGTAATTTTTCAGCAGCCTCATAGCTTTCTGGGTGAACTGCTGTTATTTCTAGTGGATTTGTTCCATCAACTATTCTTAAGAAACCTGCACATTGCTCAAATGCTACTTTGCCTAGCTTTGGAACTTTTAATAGTTCTTTTCTTGTTTTTAATTTACCATTTTCATCTCTATATTTTACTATGTTTTTTGCAATACTTGAATTTATTCCAGATACATAGCTTAAAAGTGAAGGTGTTGCTGTATTTACATCTACACCAACTTTATTAACCGCATCTTCTACTACGCCTGTAAGACTTTCAGCTAATCTCTTTTGGTTTACATCATGTTGATATTGACCAACTCCTATCGCTTTTGGATCTATTTTAACAAGTTCTGCAAGTGGGTCTTGAAGCCTTCTTGCTATTGATATTGCTCCTCTTATAGATACATTTATGTCTGGATATTCTTCTGTTGCAAGTTTTGATGCTGAATATACTGATGCTCCTGACTCACTTACTATTACATAATTTACCTCGTGTTTTGCTTCTTTTATCATATCTGCAACAAAAGCTTCTGATTCACGTGATGCCGTACCGTTTCCAATTGCTATCATATTTATATTGTCTTTTTCTATTAGTTTTAATAACTCTTTTTTTGCACCTTCTACATCATTTTGTGGAGCTGTTGGATATACTGTTGCTATATCTAAAACTTTTCCTGTTTCGTCTATTACTGCAATTTTACATCCTGTTCTATATGCTGGGTCAAATCCCATTACTGTTTTTCCTTTTATTGGAGCTCCAAGAAGTAATTGTTTTGCATTTTGTCCAAATACTTTTATTGCTTTTTCTTCTGCTTTTTCTGTTAAATCTGAACGGATTTCTCTGTCTATTGATGGTTCAATTAATCTTTTAAAACTGTCTAAAATTGTATTTTTTAGCATCTCTGTAAATTGAGTTTGACCTTTTATTAGTTCTCTTTCAATAGTTTGAAGAATTTTTTCTTCATTTTTGTCTATTTTTACTTTTAAAACTTCTTCCTTTTCTCCCCTATTTATTGCTAAAATTCTATGACTTGGTATTCTCGATACTACCTCACTATAATCGTAATACATTTCATAATTTGATTTCTCATCTTCTTTAGCTGCTTTTGTAGATATTAGACCTTCTCTATAACATATTTTCTTTATTTTCTTTCTGAATTCTGCATTATCTGATATTTCTTCTGCTATTATATCTAATGCTCCAGCTATTGCTGCTTCTTCGTTTTCTACCACTTTGTCTTTATTCTTTTTATCTTCTTCTGATAAATTTTCAATATTTACATATTCTTTTGCTATTTCATATATATCTTTTGTTTCTTTCTGCTCTTTTATTATTTCAGCCAAAGGCTCTAAGCCCTTAGATTTAGCTATTGTTGCTCTTGTTTTTTTCTTTTGTTTGTATGGTCTATATATATCTTCTACTTCTGCTAGAGTAGTTGCAATTTCTGTTTGTTTTACTATTTCGTCTGTTAGTTTTCCTTGTTCTTCTATTGATTTTATTATTTCTTGCTTTCTTTGTTCTAGGTTTCTTAGGTATGTTAATCTTTCTCCTAATATTCTTAATTGTTCGTCACTTAAGCCTCCTGTTACTTCTTTTCTATATCTTGCTATGAACGGAATTGTGTTTCCTTCGTCTATTAATTTTATTGCATTTTCTACTTGTGTAGGTTTTACTTGTAATTCACTTGAAATTGTATTTATTATTTTTTCCATTGATTTTGTCCTTTCTGTTTTTTTGGTTATTATAACAGATTGTTATCAACATTTTCAAGCTTTTTTCGTAAAACATATTAATAATACATTGGTACATCATAACAAATTTCAAATATAATTTTAAATTTACCAGCATTTAAACCTGTTGATTTTATATCCAGTTCATTTATTTTAGTCGAAATCGAACCATTACGTTGTATCTCCAATGTTTTTTCTTCTCCTTTTTTCATATTTCCTGCAAAATTTTCATTAACATATATTAAGCCATTTTTGTATATTTTTATAATTGAATTTTCATCAAATGTGCAATCTTCTAAACAAACAATTTTTGCAGATTTTAACCAGCAGGCCATATTTCTGTCTGAATTTAATGTAATTGCATTAGTATCATTTATATTATAATCTTTATATTCTTTAGATTCATAGTTTGTTATATTTATTGGATTAATTTGATTTTTGCAATCTTGCAAATGCATAACATTATCTTTAAAAAATTTTGAATAATTGTTTTGTCCTATAATTATATTTTTAAATTTATCATTTTTTACATTAGTCGTAATTATTCTTCTATCTAGTTCTGTATTTACTGCACTCAGTTGATTATTGTTAAATTCTAGACTTTCCACTGCATTTTCTAAGTATATAAAATAACCTCCACCATTTCCTAGAATTCCATTCATTTGATTTGAAATTATCCTAATGTCTTTGCTTATCAAGTTTAAGCTTTTTTCTGACCCAATAGTTATATTTTTATTATAATTATTCGAAATTATATTTTTTTCAATATTAGCATTCTTACTAGTCCAAATAATAACTCCTCCATAACCTAATTTTTTACTATTTTCCTCTATGCAATTTTCCGAAATTGTTACATTTTCACTCCTATATTCATTTGAATTCGAATTAGTACCATCTATATCTATTCCATTAGAGGCATTACCACAAATTTTATTCTTAGTAATAATTGTATTTTTAGCACCATGAAAATTTATTCCTTCACGTAGGTCATTTAAATTATCTCCATAACCATTATTTGCTATATAATTTTCTTTTACAGAAAAATTTGTAAAAACTCCCCCATTGCACTCTATTCCAGTACCACCATTATCATATATATTGTTTTTGCTAATTTCAACATTATCTATATTGCTAATTAAATCTATCCCTGTTCTAACATTATTACATATTTCATTACCCGTAATTTTACCATTTTCCGAGTTATATTCTGAGCTAATGCCAAATAGGCTATTATAGAATTTATTATCTTCTAAATTGTAATTATTTACACCATTTAGATATATACACATTGATGCATTATTAAAAGTACAATTTTTAACACTTATATTTTCTCCATATAAATTTAAAAATTTTCGTTTTTCCCTATTATTTATTCCATCAAATATAATTGATTCAATATTAACATCTTTTACGTTTTTATCAAATTCAATGAATGAATCTGTAAAATCTGCTATAATTTCTGCATTTCCAGATCCTGTTATATTGATTCCTTTATTAATTTTTATTTTATTTTTAGCAATATATTTTCCTTTTGGTATATATATACTGTCCAGATTTGAAAATGCATAATTTAATATTTCTGTTTCATCATTAATCCCATCTCCATATGCACCTATTTGTTTTAAATCAATTTTTTCATTAATGGGATATATCATTGCACATAAACCATTATCTAATGATATATATTTTTTTTCATCTAAATTAATACTATTACTACTAATAATTTTATAATATGCACTTCCTCCAATATTCTCACTGTAGTAACCTAATGTTTTAACATATAAATTTTCCGTTAGGTTTACATCTTTTTTCATTTCATATATTGATGCATAAGTTGCATAAGTGTTTATCTCCAATTTATCTATTGATAATATTTTTTGTTCTTCGCCATCAATTCTTACTAAATAATTTTTATATACACAATAAAAGTCGTTATTATTGCCTATGGTTTCTAATTTCAGTTCTTTCTCAAAATAATCTTTACATGATTCAATATCTCCTATTACTTTATTAATTTTATAATTTTGTAATTCCATATTAATTGCCTCATTTATTCCTGCATATTCGTTTTCTTCCTTACTCTTACTAGCATTTTTTAAAATACTATTTTCTCCAGTCAACATTGTTATTGTTATACCAAACAATATTAATAAAATAATTATTGTTACAACTAATGCTATCAATGTTATTCCTTTGTTTCTCATATTATTTTCCTCCCTAACCTATATTATTTTTATAATACACGTATCACGTGTATTTGTCAATACACTTATTACGAATATTTTATAATTACCTTGAGGTGGTTTTTAATGAATTTACGTATACGTGAACTTAGAGAAGATAGAGATTTAACACAAAAAGAACTTGCAAAAATTTTATCTTGCACTCAACAAACATATTCTAGGTATGAATCAGGTGAAATAGTTATTGATATAAATAATTTGATTAAATTAGCTTTTTTCTACAATACTTCTATTGATTATCTTGTAGGGATTACTGATGAAATAAAGCCATATTCTGCAAGTAAAAGAGTATGTAAATAATTTTGTCGAATTCTGTTACATTTACATTGACAATTATTTTACATTACTGTATCATATATTTATAAAAAGAAAGGGGTGTATATTTATGGTTTCTTCTGATTTTAGAAAAGAAGCTCGCGAAAAATTAAGTGGAAAATGGGGTAAAGCTGTTTGTATTAATTTAGCTTATATGCTTGTATTTTTCTTATTTAATATTTTGGAAAGTTTATGTTCTGATATTATGCAATCATTTTTATCATTAATATTTGCAATTATAGAAGTTCCTTTGTCATTAGGACTTATTATTTCTTTTGTAAAACTATTTAATGATGAAGATGTAAAGGCTTTTGATTTCTTAACAACTGGTTTTAATAATTTCGGAAAAAGCTGGGGTATTGCTTGGAATATTTTCGTAAAAATGGTTCTTCCTGTAATATTAACAGTCGTGTCTTACGTAATAATTGTATTTGGAATTTTCCAAACAGCAAGTAGTTCAATGCTTTATGAAACATCTTCATCTACTACATCTATTGTCTTAGTGTTAATAGGAATTATTCTTTTTATAGCTGCATCTATCTGGAGTGTAACAAAATCCTATTATTACCAATTAGCCTATATTATAGCTGCTGATAAACCTGAATTATCTTCAAAAGAAGCTGTTGAAGAAAGCGAAAAATTAATGACTGGAAAACGTGGTAAATTATTTTGCTTGCAATTATCTTTTATCGGTTGGGCTATTTTAGCTGTATTTACATTAGGAATTGGATATTTATGGCTTATTCCTTATGTTCAAATCGCTATTATTGCATTTTATAAATTCGCATGCGGCGATTCTGAAAATAAAGAAATTGATGGTTCAGTTATAGTTGAAAATGAAGAATAAAAAATAAAAATCGCAAAGTGAAAATTTTGCGATTTTTTA
>USOM01000025.1 GCA_900556345.1 uncultured Clostridium sp.
TGCTAAAATTGAAGGCTCATTCTTATCTACTACCTGTTTTAAAGTATCTCCAAAATTATAAATTATATTTATCAATTTTAAAGAATATTCATCTTTCAAGTTTTCAAAATCTATATTTTCTAAATTTGGCACACTTCCAGTTTTTTCTAAAACACTTTTTGTTCTAACATAAGTATATTGGATATAAGGTCCTGTTTCTCCTTGAAAATTTAGTACTTCGTCCCAATCAAAAACTTGGTCTTTTATTCTGTTTGTTGCTAAGTTGTTAAATACTACTGCACCAATTCCAACTTTTTTCGCAACTTCTTCTTTGTTTTCTAGGTTTGGATCTTTTTCCTCTATAATTTTTTGAACTCTTGAAACTGCTTCATTTAGTAAATCTTCAAGTTTTACAACAGTTCCCTCTCTTGTTGACATTTTCCCAGATTTTAGTCTTACCATTCCATACGATACGTGTTCCAAGCCTTTTAGGTATTTTTCATCTAAGCCTAAATATTTAGCCGCTCCAAATATTTGTCTAAAATGTAAATCCTGCTCATAAGCAACAACATATAAACATTTATCAAAGTCATAAGTTCTTGCTCTATAAAGTACAGCAGCTAAGTCCCTTGTATCATAAGTTGTAGATCCATTTGATTTTACAACCATACAAGGTGTATTAATTCCTTGGTCTTCTAAATCTATTATTTTTGCCCCATCTGATTCTATTAAATGTCCAGATTTTTGTAAGATTTCAATTGTTTCTGGCATTTTGTCTGTATAAAATGATTCTCCATTCCATGAATCAAATGTAGTTCCAAGCATATCATAAATTCTTTGGAATTCTTTTAAACTTAAAGTTTTAAATTTGTTCCATATTTCTAAGCAATATTCATCATTATTTTCAAGTTTTCTAAAATTTTCCCTACATGCATTTAATACATTTTCATCTTCTTTACAAAGGTTATTTATTCTTACATATAGGTCTAGCATATCGTCAATTGGGTGTTCAGCAAAACTGTATTCATTTCCCCATAGTTTGTAACCTTCTATCATCTTTCCAAATTGTGTTCCATAATCTCCAAGATGATTTATTCCTGTTACATTGTATCCTAAATATTTATAGATATTATAAAGTGCTTGACCAATTCCGGTTGTTCTTAAATGCCCTATATGGAATGGTTTTGCAATGTTTGGAGATGAATATTCTACTATTATATTTTTACCTTTTCCTATTTCAGATTTTCCATATTCTTTATTTTGAGAAATTTCTTCTAAAACTGTTTTTATTTTTGCTTCTTTATTTACAAAAAAGTTTAAGTATCCACCTGCAATTTCTACTTTTGTAATTACGGTTTCATCAAATTTTAAATTTTCTTTTATTTCATTTGCAATTACAGGAGGCGCTTTTCTTAAAGTTTTTGCAAGTCTGAAACATGGAAAAGCATAATCTCCATTATTTATGTCCTTTGGAATTTCTATATATGATGTTAATTCTTCTTTTGGTACAGATATTGCTTTTGAAATTTCTTCTGCAATTATTTGTTTAAAATCTATCATTTTTTCACGTCCTATTCTTCAAAATAATCTAACTTCATTGCTTCTTTAACTTTTTTCATAGTTTTAGCAGCTTCTTTTCTTGCTTTTTCAGTTCCTTCTTTTAAAACCTTGTCTATTATTTCTGGATGTTGTTCTAAATATTCTCTTTTTTCTCTCATAGGTCTTAAAAATTCAGCTGTATTTTTAGCTAATTGCTTTTTACAAGCAACACATCCTCTTTTTCCCGCTCTACATTCTTCGCAAACTGCCTTGCATTCTTCCTCAGAACTAAATAATTTGTGATAATATGAAACCATACAAACATCTGGATTTCCTTTATCATCTTTTCTTATTCTATTAGGATCTGTTACTGCACTCATAACCTTTTTAGTTATCTCATCCTCACTATCAGAAATATATATAGCATTTCCTAAAGATTTACCCATTTTTTCATTTCCATCTAAACCTTTAATTCTTCTATTTTGCGATAAATATATTTCTGGTTCTTTTAATACATCTCCATATATAGAATTAAATTTTCTAACTATTTCTCTACATTGTTCTATTAATGGTTCTTGGTCCTCTCCTGCTGGTACTATTTCTCCATCTAAAACTGTAATATCTGCAGCTTGACTTACAGGATATCCTAAAAATCCATAAGTTACACTTTCTCCAAACAAATCCTTTTTTTGTGCTAATTCTGTTTTTACTGTCGGATTTCTTTGAAGTCTTGATATTGTAACTAAATTTGAATAAAACACTGTTAATTCTGCTGTTTCTGGTATCATTGACTGTATATATATTGTTGCTTTTTCAGGGTCTATTCCACAAGATAAATAGTCTATTACAAGTTCTCTTACATTTTTTCTTACTTTATCTGGATTGTTGAAATTGTCTGTTAATGCTTGTACATCAGCTACTAGTATATATGTTTCATATTCATCTTGTAACTTTACTCTATTTATTAATGAACCAAAATAGTGTCCAATATGTAATCTTCCTGTTGGTCTATCTCCTGTTACTATTCTTTTTTTCTCCATTTCTTCCTCCTTTTTTTGCATTTGGGACGGTTCTTTTTCGGAAAAAGAACCGTCCCAAATCAGAAATTTTAACGGCTCAATTCATAACCTTCTTTGCTATCTTTTATACTATAACCTAAAGCCAAAATCTCATTTCTAAGCCTATCAGATTCCGCCCAATTTTTCTCAGTTCTTGCTTTCAATCTTTCCTCAGCAAGTTTAAGAACTTCTTCAGGGATTTTCTCTTGATTTTCACTTTTTTTATCTAAGCTCAAAGCCAAAACTGTATCGAATTTATCCAAAAGCTTAGCTAATTTTTTAGACTTTTTAGGATTTTTTACAACATCCCAAACTACACTCATTGCAAGTGGCATATTTAAGTCATCATTTATAGCTTTATGGAAATTTTCCTCATATTTAGAAATTTCCTCATCTAATATATCTTCATTTCCCTCAAGATGTTTTTGATATCCAGCCCTCAACTTTTCTAAAGCCTTTTGGCTAGCCTCAATTCCTTCCCAGGTAAAATTCAATTTTGTTCTATAACTACTTGAATATGTAAATAGTCTGTAGGTTAATGGGTCATATCCTTTTTGGGTTATATCTTTTAGTAAATAAACATTGTTTAAGCTTTTCGACATTTTTCCACCATTTATTAATAAGTATTCCCCATGTATCCAGTATTTTGCTGGTATTTTGCCACATGCACCTTTGCTTTGTGCAATTTCGTTTTCGTGGTGTGTTGGAATTAAGTCAATTCCTCCTGTATGAATGTCAAATTGTTCGCCTAAATATTTTTGCCCCATTGCTGAACATTCTATGTGCCATCCTGGATATGATAATCCCCATGGGCTTTCCCATTTCATTATGTGATTTGGTTTTGCTTTTATCCACAATGCAAAATCATAAGGATTTCTTTTTTCTGTATCTACATCAACTCTTGCTCCTGCTTTTTGGTCCTCAAGCTTTATTCCTGATAATATTCCATATTCATCTAATTTTGATACATCAAAATATATTGCTGTAGATGTTTCATAAGCATAGCCATTTTCTAATAGTTTTTGTACATATTTTATCATATCTTCTATATGGTCTGTAGCTTTACATACCACTTCCGGTGTTTCTACATTTAGTTTTTCTAGGTCATCCATAAATAATTTCGTGTAATATTTTGCAATTTCATAAGGTGTTTTTTGCATTTCTCTTGCTGATTTAAGCATTTTATCTTCTCCCTCATCTGCATCTGATACTAAATGCCCAACATCTGTTATATTCATAGTATGTTTTATTTTATATCCATTATATTTTAGAACTCTTCTTATTAAATCATTCATTATGTATGTTCTCATATTTCCAATTGAAGCATCTTTATACACCGTTGGCCCACATGAGTACATTCTAACTTCTTCTTTGTTTATTGGTTCAAATTTGTCTTTTGATTTTGTTAAAGTGTTGTAAAAATATATATCCACTGTCCTATCACTTCCTTTTTTAGTTTATTAGGATACAGCAAAGCTCTTACTGTATCCTTTTATTTATTATTCATTAGTTTTATTTTCAGTAGTTGGTGTTGTGTTACCTGGACCTGCTGTATTTTCTTTTTCAGTAGTTGTATTTTTGCTGTCATTTCCAGTTGTGTTTTCTGCAGGTTTTTCTGGCTCTTTTACAGGTTCTTTTGCTTTTACAGTTATTGTTCTTGTTTTTGTTGCTGTTTTTCCATTAGAATTTTTTACTGAATATGTTATTGTATATTTTCCAGCTTTTGATGTATTTACTGAACCTGACATTGATATTTTACTTGATATATCTCCATCTTTATCATCTTTTGCGGTTGCTCCTTGTTCACTATATGTGTCTCCTACATTTAATGTAATATGACTTTCTCCATTTAATGTAATTACAGGTTCACTATCATTATTCTTATTAGAATTTCCACTATTTGATGCGTTGTGAACTGTACAATAAGTTGTTGGAGCACTTGTAGATGATGAACCATTTGTCTTCCATAGTCCTAATCTTTCTTTTTCAACAGTATATGAATGGTATTTTGTTACTTTATTCGGACAAAATTCGTTTGCAAGCAATCCTGTTTCGCTACAAACTTCAACAGAATTTGAGTGTCCATCACAATCTTCTGGAACCTTTCCTTCTACAAATACTTCTTGATATGTATCTGAGCACTTACTTGTGGCTTTTTTCCCAGATACTCTACATATTGTTTCTGTAACTACACCTGATGGTTGATTAAATGTTGATTTGTCTTTTCCTTCGTGTACTTTTGACATAACAGCAGACCAAATTCTTCCTGCAACATTTGTTGCTCCAGATACTTCTTCGTTTTGGTCAAAACCATACCAAGTAGCTGCTGTATAATAATTTGAAAATCCACATAGCCATTTATCATAGTTACTATTTGTTGTTCCTGTTTTTGCTGCAACATCTATTCCAGATATTTTACAATATTTTGCAGTTCCTGCGCTATCTTCTACAACTGATTTTAATAAACTCTTTATTACATAAGCTGCTTGTTCAGATATTACTTCTTGACTATCTTGTTTTCCTTCTAGAACCGTATTTCCGTCCGGATCTGTAACTTTTGTATAAAACATAGGTTTCCTATATGTTCCGTTATTTGCAATTGTAGCATAAGCTCCTGCCATTTCAAGTGGTGTTATACCATTTGTAAAACCACCAATCGATACAGCTGCTAATGCTTGTTTATCTGCATCTGTTAATGATGTTACTCCCATTTTTTCTAGGTATTCTGCAGATTTTGTAGGTGTTAATTCATCAACGACCTTAATAAATGGTATGTTTTGTGAGGTTGTTATTGCACTTCTAATAGATATTAATCCTTTAAATGCATTATAATCTTTTGGTGTCCATCCTTTTATTCCAAAGTCTGTTGAATTATCGTCATAAATTGTTGCAGGTGTAATTACCCCCTCATTTATTCCAGGTACAAGTGATGTTAGTGGTTTTATCGAAGATCCTGTTTGTCTTGGGCTTTGTGTTGCTCTATTTAACCCTCTTGATTCGTTCTTTTCTCCAAGTCCACCTTCAACTCCTACAACATATCCTGTTGAATTATCTATTATAACCATCGCTGATTGTGATGTTGCTCCATCTACTTTTTTAGATTTTCTTATATAATCTTTACTTTTATTTACCATAACTTCATCCATTTTAGATTGAAGTGCTGTATCTTGTGTTGAGTAAATTGTAAGTCCACTACTGTAAACATAAGTTGATGCAAGGCTTTTTGATATTCCTTTTTCTTTTGCAACATCTTCTATTACTTGTGATATTGTTGCATCTGTATGATAAGAATAAATTGAGCCTAAATTTTCTGCTTTTTGGAATGGTAATCCATCTTCAACTTTTTTTACTGCTTCATCATATTCATTTTGCTGAACCATTCCTAATTCTAGCATTTTTCCTAATACTGTTTTTGTTCTCTTTTTAATTAATTCTGATTTATCTTTTTCCCCATAAGGATTATATGAATTTGGTGAATTATTAATTCCTGCTAAGAATGCACATTCTGCTAGGTCTAAGTCTGATGCTGATTTGTTAAAATAATATTCAGCTCCAACTTCTACACCTAAATTATTACTTCCACCAACAAATATTATATTTAAGTATAATTCTAATATTTGGTCTTTTGATAGCATTCTTTCTATTTGATAAGCTTTCGCCCATTCTTTTACTTTTCTTATTACTCCTTCTTTTCCAGATCTTTCATCATCTTTTGTTATGTTTTTAACTAATTGTTGTGTTATTGTACTACCACCAAATGATGATTTTCCTGCGTGTATTACATATTGTGCAACAGCTGCTGCTGTTCTTTTAAAATCTACACCATTATGTTTATAGAATCTTTCATCTTCTATTGCAACATAAGCATTTTTTAGATTTTCTGGCATTTGGTCTAATTTTATTATTTTTCTGTTTTCGTCTCCGCTTAGCTCTGCTAGTTTGTTTCCATCTTTATCTAACACAACTGAATTTGATGAACCTATTACTAGTTCTTCTTTTGTTATTTCGAAGTCATCACCCCATCCTCCATATAACATTCCTACTACAATACCTGTTCCTACAACTGCTATCATTATTATTAACAATAATAGTATTCTTAGAGCTACTGTAATTTTAGGATGTTTTGCTGAAAATTTCTTTTTGTCTTTTTTTACTAGTTCGTTTTTGCTATGTTTTTTATTTTTTCTTTTTTTATCGCTCATTATTTTTTGTTATATGTCAGTTTTCTTCTGGCATATTCCTCCCTTCTTTTTTGCTATGCTTAAATTCTCTTTAACTATATTAATTTAAGCATTTTTTGTCTTTTTTTAGACTTCTCTATTATATTATAATTTAATAAAAATTGCAATAGGGATATGTAGCAAAAAAGAGTAAAGATTTTATTAAGATAGTTTTCCCCTAAAGGAACCAACTACAAATCATTTACCCAATTTACCTCAACACCATTATAAAAGTGTTTAATAATTTCCTCACAATTGCTTCCAGCTTTAGCCATACTGTCTGCTCCTGTTTGACTCATACCAACTCCGTGTCCATATCCTAAAACCTTAAACTTTATTTTATCTCCATCAATTTCAAAAGAAAAATTAGTAGACTTTAATCCAAATAAAGTTCTTGCTTCTGTTCCTGCAATCTGAATATTTCCAAGTTTAATAGTTCTTACTCTGCCACTTTCTGTATATTCTAAAATTTGAATGCTATTTGGATCATCAAAATTAATTTCAAAATCTTTATGTTTTTCCTTAATCTTATTTATAAATTCATCTTTTGTTAACTCCACCCCAGAGGAGTATTGCGTATACCCGTCCTCTCCCGAAGTCTGTACGCTTTTTAGATATGGAAAATTATCTCCTCCCCATACATTATTTGCTGTTTCTGTTGTTCCTCCACTATTAGAATGAAAAAACGCATCTATTGGACTACCATTATATGTAATTATCTTTCCTTGAGTAGAATCTACCGCTTCTGTAATTTTACTCCAATTAGCTTCTGCCTCATTTCCGCTCCACTTAGCTAATCTATCTTCCTTCGAAATCCATGCTTGACAACATCTATAATCATCACAAATATCTGCATTCCCATGTTTTCCGTGCACTATGTATTATTTGATAAATTGTATATGTTCTTGCAACAATAGCCTGTGCCTTTAATGCTTCCATTTCATAACTTGCTGGCATCTCACTAGATACTACTCCATAAAGATAATCATCTAAATTAATCTCCTCTGTTTGCTCTGTTTTAGAATGATATAATTTTATGGTTTTATATTTTGAATAGTCATATTTCTCAAATTCTTTTTTGTTTTCACTTGTTTCTTCTAAAGTTTGTACATTTTCTTTTTTCCTTTTTTTAGTACATAAATTAGGCAACACTATTATTATTAAAAACCTTGAGTATCTTCAATGTTATTGCCTCCATCCATTTACATTAATATGTCATTCATGGCATCGACAATAAATTGTACTTCGGTGCCTATGATAATTTGTAAATTATTTTTTCCAATTTTTATAATTCCTGTTGCTCCAGTAGCTAATATAGCTTGTTCATCAACTAAATCAGGATTACCTAATTCCACACGTAATCGTGTAATACAGCTATCTGCAAACTGCACATTATTTCGCCCCCCCAAAGCTTCTATCAAAACAATTGCAATCTCATCATAGTCTTGATTTTCTAATGTAATATTGTATTCCTCTTCCTCAATTTCAATTATATCTTCATCAGTCTCCCGACCAGGTGTCATTAAATTATAACGAACTATCATGAATCTAAAAATACAATAATATATAAAAGCACAAATCAATCCAAGTGGAATCAGCATAAATATATCGTTAGAGAACGGGGCTTTAATACTCAAAATATAATCAATCAATCCTGCCGAAAAGCCAAAGCCCGCAAGCCATTTAAATACCGCAGCCACAAATAGCATTATTCCTGTTAATAGAGCATGAATAAAATATAATACTGGTGCAACAAACATAAAAGAGAGCTCCAATGGTTCTGTAACCCCAGTAACAAATGAAGCAAAAGCAGCAGACAATAAAATCGTTCCAACTTGT
>USOM01000026.1 GCA_900556345.1 uncultured Clostridium sp.
ACCAAAATGGGACCAAAAAGAACCGACCCCAATGGTCCCACCAGCCAAAAGTTACTCTTCCACCTTGCTTCCCATCTTCATTTCAGCAAGTTTTTCTAAAGTCCACAATACCTCTCTTGGCTTACTACCTTGGTATCCTGATATTACGCCTCTTTCCTCCATTTGGTCAATTATTCTTCCAGCTCTTGCATATCCAACTTTGAACTTTCTTTGTATAAATGATGTTGAAGCTTGTCCTGTTTCTACAACTGTATCTATAGCATCCTGTAAAAATGGGTCTGTATCATCCTCTGCTGCTTGTTCTGCTGATAGATTTTTAATTTGCTCTTCTTTTCCGCCATTTTCTATGGTGTCTAATATGTCCTCACTATAAACTGCTGTTCCATTTGATTTTACGAAATTGACAATTTGCTCAACTTCTTCGTCTGATACAAATGCCCCTTGTACTCTTGTTGGTTTTGATGCTCCTGATGGGAAATATAGCATATCTCCTTTTCCTAAAAGTTTTTCCGCTCCAACTTGGTCCAAAATTGTTCTTGAATCTACTTGTGATGATACTGCAAATGCTATTCTTGATGGTACATTTGCTTTAATTAGACCTGTGATTACATCTACTGATGGTCTTTGTGTTGCAATTACTAAGTGCATTCCTGCAGCTCTTGCTTTTTGTGCTAATCTACAAATTGACTCTTCTACTTCTTTTGCAGCTACCATCATTAAGTCTGCCAACTCATCTATTATTATTACTATTTGTGGTAATTTTCCAGCTCCCTCGTGTTCTGCAGATTTATTGTATCCAACTAAGTCTCTTACTCCTTTTTCTGCAAATAAATTGTAACGATTGTCCATTTCTTGTACAGCCCAAGCTAACGCTCCTGCTGCTTTTTTAGGGTCTGTAACTACTGGTATTAATAGATGTGGTATTCCATTATATACCGAAAGTTCAACAACTTTTGGGTCTACCATTACAAGTTTTACCTCACTTGGTTTACTATTATATATTATACTTGTTATTATTGTATTTATACAAACTGATTTACCAGATCCTGTTGAGCCTGCAATTAATACGTGTGGCATTTTAGCAATATTTGCAATAACGCTTGATCCTGCTACGTCTTTTCCGAGTGCTACACTTAGTTTTGAGTCATTATTTTTAAATGCCTCACTTTCTATTACTTCTCTAAGTCCAACCATTTCTTTTTGTTTATTTGGAACTTCTATTCCAACTGCTTGCTTTCCAGGAATTGGTGCTTCTATTCTTATTGTTTCTGCAGCTAGGTTAAGTGCTATATCGTCTGCTAAGTTTGCAATTTTACTTACTCTTACACCTTCAGCTGGTTTTAGCTCATATCTTGTAATCGCTGGTCCTACTGTTACATTTTCTACCTTTGCTGATACCCCAAAACTATATAGAGTTTTTTGAAGTCTTGCGGCTGTATCTGTAAGCGATTTTGTTCCTCCTTTTAGTGACGCTTTTTCCATTTTGCTTAAGATATCTATTGGAGGATATACATAATTGTCCTCTTCTATTGATATTGTATGCTCTAATTGTAATACTTGTTTTGTTTTATCTTGTTTTTCTTCTTCTTTTTGAACAAATAGGTTTGCTTGTACAGGTTGACCTTCTTCTAGTATTTCACCTGTTTCCTCATCAATTCTCATTATACTGCTTGCAGTTTTTGTAACACTTTCCTTTTTTGCTCCTTTTGATTTTTTAAGTAATCCTTTTAAGCCTTTTCTTTCTGTTTCTCCTTCATCCTCAACTACTCTACCATTTAAATTTATCTTTATTTGTTCAGGCTCTATTTTTTGATTTTGAACATCTTGTATTGCTGCTATTTCTTTATTATGCATTTTGTATTCTTGCTCTTCTTTTTGTTTTTGCTTTCTCTCAGCTATCATTTCTTTTCGATGTTGTTCTAATTGTTCTTCTCTTCTTTGTTTTCTTTCTGCTTTTTCAATTTTCTTTTCTTCTTTTCTTTCTATATATTCTTCTACTTTTTGACTTATATATTCAGATATATCTATTCCACATACAAATGCAAATAACATTACAGATACACCAACACTTAATACAACTGCTCCTAGGTTGCCTAGCATTTTTACTAAAAATATTGCAGCTAAAGTTCCTATTGCTCCTCCACCTTTATTTGTAACTCCAAGTGCATAGGCCTTCTTTAAGTTTTGCGAAATATCTCCAGAGGTTTCGATATTTCCTGCTGATATTTCATAAACACTCATTATTATTGCTATACATATAAGCATAACTGCATATTGTACCAATTTTCTTGTTACATAGTCTTCTTCATCTTTGCAGGCCATTTTTATTGCTATTGCAAATGTTCCTATAGGAAGTACATATCTTAATACTCCCATTAATCCACCTAATACCTCATTTAAGGTCTGTCCTAAGGTTCCTGAATTTGTATATAATAATACTGCAAGTAGGACACTAAAAATTATTGTTCCTATTATATTTAAGTTTAAATCTTGACTATTGCTTGATTTCTTTGATTTTCTCCTTTTTCCAGATGTACTTTTTCTTTTTGCTTTTGCCATTGTTCCTATCCTTCCCTTCTTTTTGATTTGTATTTTATCTATATTTTTCCTTAATTTTATTTACATTTTTACAAGTTACATTGTATCAAAAGAAAAAAAAAATAGCAACAAATTTTTGCTATTTTTTCTTATTTATTGTAATTCTTTTCTACTATTTTGAACTGTTTTTATTGTGTCCTCTAATGATATTTGCATTAAGTTCAAAGCTTGTGACATATTCTTTTCTAGGTTTTGTAATGTATCAGATAGTACTTTTTCTGTATTTTGTAATAGATTATCAGCATATTCTTTTGTTCCATTTGTAATTTCTCTAGACATTTCATTTGCTGTTTCTATTATTTCATTTTTTTGGTCATAAGCTTTTCTTGTAATTTCGTGTTCATCTATCATAGATATAATTCTGCTTTCAGCTTCTTTTACAACACCATCTGCTTCTTTTTGTGCTTCTAACAAAATACGTTGTCTTTCTTCTTTTATCCATTTAGCTTGTTTTAATTCGTCTGGTAATTTTAGTCTGATTTCTTGGATAATTTCAACAATTTCATCTTTATCTACTACCGCTTTGTTAGTAAATGGTACTTTTTTACTTTTTTCTAGTATATCTTCTAGGGTTTCTAACAATGTGAATATCTCCATTAACTTATTCTTCCTTTCCGTTCATTTTCTTTAAGAATAAAACGTATGCTCTTCCATATTTTCTTTTATCTACAATTTCTATTCCTTTAAATTCTTCTATTTGTTTTGTTATTCTTTCTTCTTCATCTGTTTCTGCAATTATTAATGTTTCTTCTGTTAAAACTTCTGTCTCAATTAATTCTTTTATTGCTGTTTTTATAAAATCGGTTTTATAAGGTGGGTCTAGATATACTATGTCAAATTTTATGTTTTTTATTTCTCTTATTGCTTTTATAAAATCCATATTTAAAAGTTTTACTTTTTCTTCTAGATGTGTTTTTTCTATGTTTTTTTCTATTATTTTACAAGCATCTTTTGATTTATCACATAAATAAACCTTTTTTGCTCCTCTACTTGCAAATTCTAGTCCTATTGCCCCACTTCCAGAAAACAAGTCTAAAACTGTGCTATCTATTGCTTTATCATAAATTATATTAAATAATGATTCTTTTACTCTATCTAATGTTGGTCTTGTTTCCAATCCCTCTAAAGTATATAATTTTGTTCCTTTTGCTGTTCCACTAATAATTCTCATAAAGACCTCTTCTTAAAAGAAAATTTTGATAAATTTTCATACTACTATTCTATATTTTTTTTGGCTAAAGTCAATACAATTCACAAAAATGTAATATAATATTAATATTCCTGTAATATTACAATAATGTTACAAAAAGTATTTTTAACTATTTTTTTCTCCAGATATCTTTTTTGTTATGGCTTTTAATGCCTTTTCTCTAGGCAAAACTACTGTATGTTCACATCCTTTGCACTTTAGTTTAAAATCGACACCAACTCTTGTTATCTCCCAAATTTTGCTTCCACAAGGATGTTGCTTTTTTGTTCTTACAATATCTCCAACATTATATTCCATATTTTTTCGCCCTTTCTTTGCTAAAAAAAGCTAATTTATTGTAAAATTAGCTTTTTAAAATTTATTTTTTAGCTTTTTCAAATCTTTTTTGCATACTTGTTTTTCCAAGAACTGCCATAATTTCGTACATATCTGGTGTATTTGTTCTACCAGTTAAAGCAATTCTTAAAACTGTACTTACATCTCCAACGTGAGCTTTATACATTCCTGGGTTTGCTTTAAATTCTTTTACTTCTTCTGCATATCCCATTTCTCCTGCTAGTTCTTTTATTTTGTTAAACCAAGTTTGTTTGTCATCTTCTGGATTATAATATTTTTCTATATATAAATCTAGAATTTTGTTTATATCATTTTGGTCATTTATAACTTGATATGGATAATCTTGTTCTTCATTTAAGAATTTGTCGTCATACATATAAATTATGTTTTCTTTTACATCTGACCATTTTGCAATATCTTTACGTGGCTTTGTGTTTCCTCTTTCTATTCCTAAAACTTTTAATGAATATTCTTTATCTTCTAACATTTTAGATAATTCTTCATCATGTCTGTTTGCCCAATCTAAAGATTTTTCGTAAACTTCTTTTGCTGTCATTTTTGATATTACAATTTTTGATACATCTTGTAATTTTACCATATCAAATAATGCTCCACTAACGCTCATTTTGTTTAATTTGAAGTCAAATTCTTCTATTGATGCATCTTTATTTTGCCTTCTCCAATTTTCGAATGTAGAGTTTGCTATATTTAATAAATATTCTTTTACTGCTAAACTTGGTATTCCTAATTCTTCATAATAACTTACCGCAGCTTCTGGATCTTTACGTTTACTTAATTTTCTCTTATTTCCATTATCATTTTTCATAATAGGTGAAATATGAGCATATTTAGGTGCTTTAAATCCTAATTCTTGGAATAGTTGTAAATGTAGAGGTACTGAAGATAGCCATTCATCACTTCTTATTACGTGAGTTGTATGCATTAAGTGGTCATCTACCGCATGTGCAAAGTGATATGTTGGTAATCCATCTGATTTAATAATTACAACATCTTGGTCATTTTCTGGAAAGTCTACATTTCCTTTTATTAAATCTTTATGTTTTATTTTTCTATCTTCTCTACCAGGTGACTTAAATCTGATAATATATGGAACACCGGCATTTATTTTTTCTGCCATTTCATCTAAAGATAGATTTCTATATTTTGCCCATACTCCATAATATCCTGTTCTTACTTTTGCAGCTTCTTGTTTTGCTCTCATTTCATCTAATTCTTCTTGAGTTGCAAAACATGGATAGGCCTTTCCAAGTTCTAACAAATATTTTGCATAACTTTGATATATATCTTTTCTTAAAGATTGTTTGTATGGTCCATAGTTTCCAATTTCTTCTGTATCTGATATCATTCCTTCATCTGGTCCCATATCGAAATCTTTTAAAGAGTTTACGATTCCTGTAACTCCGTTTTCTACTTCTCTCTTTTGGTCCGTATCCTCAACTCTTAAGAAAAATACTCCATTTGTTTTTTTGGCAACTGTTCTTGCAACTAGTGCTTGGTATAGTCCTCCTATATGTACGAATCCTGTTGGACTTGGTGCAAATCTTGTAACTATTGCTCCTTCTTCTAGGTTTCTTTCTGGATATTTTTCTTCATAATATTTTATTTCTTTTACGTTTGGGAATATTAAATCTGCTAGTTCTTTGTATGTCATTTTCTATCGCTCCTTTTCTCTCTTTTAAATATTTTCTATTTTACTATATTTTGATTGAAAAATCAATATTTTGGAGAGTTTTAGTGAAAAATTAAATTTGACATATATAAAATATGTACTATTATAATATTTTTTAAGCAAATCGTGTATTTAAATAAACTTAAAAGACTAGGTAACAGCAAAAAGCCTAGTCTTTTTTTAGTGTGCTATTCTTCACAATTAAGTAAAGTACTATAAGTTTTAAGAGCCTAATGAATTTTTATATTTTATTTCTTAAAATTCTCCATTTTGATTCATTATCAATCTTAACCGTTAATAAAGTGATGTGCGAAAACCAATAGAACTAAGTGTACCACCTATACTATTATAAGCTCTATAGCTAGCTGAAGCATAAAATCCATTACTTCCATAACTTCCACCTCTACTAGCCGCTGAAGATTCATCATTAGATGATGTATTTTCAAGTGTAAATTCCCATACATTTCCTGCTATATCATATATATTCATTAACGAAAAATCGATATCTGCTCCAGTTGTTAACAATACACCTGAACTTGATTTTTTCGATTGTGGGCATATATTAAAACTACTCCCTGAATCTGCTGAAAATTTTGCCTTTGTATTTGTTATATTCCACAAACTATTATAATAATTTCCAACATTTGTACTATCTTCGTTTAAGTTCTTCAATACTTGTATTCTAACATTTTCTTTGTTCGCTTCATTTACTTTAGCAACTGTTTTTTTCTCTATAAATTTTAGTATTAAATCCCATTGTACTCCAAACATTAAACTACTTGTATAACTTCCAGCTTCTACTTGCTCTGCTAATACTTTTGCTTGTGTTCTTGTTACATAATTATATGGATACACATTTTTCTTTGTTACGGGAGTTAATGTTACTGTATCTGTTTTTTCTTTTCTTATATTTGTTTCATCTTCTATACCTGCTTCATATCTTCCTACCCAAAATCCACCATTTTGATATACACTTTTTAACATTTTTTGTTTTGCTGTATTGTATGCTGAAGTATTTTTAAACCATCCTGACGTTGTATCTGATGCATAAGTATCATCGTAACTTGTCTCTTTTCTATAATCACTAGTATAAGTATGCAAATCATTTTCAATTTTTTTATACTCTTCATCGTTAAAGTTTGTTACATTCACCCCTGCTGTAGGATATACCCCCGTAGTTTTAGGTACTTCCACCCAAACATATTCATTACCATATCTATCAGTTATAACTAATCCATCATCAATAGAATCTTCTCCAGCAATTTTTGTTGGTGCAAAACCTTCTGGTAATGTAACACCTTTATATGATGTCTTTTCTGTATTCATCAAAGCTTCTGCCTGTGCTAACTTTCTTTGCTCATCTTCATTGGCAATTTCTGTTTTCTCCTTTGCTTCTGCTGCTCTATTTAGTATTCCATTCTGACCTGTTAGCATACTTATACTAATGCCGTGCCAAAATTAACAAAACAATTATCGTCACAACCAAAGCTATAAGTGTAATTCCTTTTTTATTTTTCAAATTCATTTTGTGTCCTCCATCTTTGCTTTTTATTCAACTTCCTTTATAAAGCTCTTCATTATTACTTCCAAAGTCCGATACGGAAACCGATGCAATAGTTCGAATAGTTGGCTCCGCCGCCGCTGCGGTTCTTTGCAAGACTGCTCGAACCTTTGTCATTGTAGCTACCTCCCCTGACAATACACGGTGCACTAGTACTGTAGAATTCTCTTGTCCACTCCCATACATTTCCAGCTATATCATAGATGTTTTGTAGATTTGTTACCTCTGTTGCTCCTGTTGTTAATAATATTGCATTAGAATTTGAACTTTGTTCTTTCTTTTGGCTTCCTGTTACTAATGTTGATTTTTCTTCACTATTATAATCAAACCAATTTGATAATGCATTATATTGTGCAAATCTTCCTCTCTTTAATTCAAAACTTGAATTATAATAATTTCCTATTGATGTACTATTGGTTAATAAATTAGATTTTTGTGCTGGATTTTTTGTTTCAATATATTTTAATACTAAATCCCATTGCAAACCAAATATTAAGCTACTTGTTACTCCATCATAATTCATTTTTTCTGCTAAAGTCTGAGCTTGGCCTCTTCTAACCCAATTATATGGATATGCATCTTTCTTTATAACAGCTTTTTGCGTTATTGGATATTCTGTAGTATAATCAGTTCCATAATCTCTTATTTTTTCACCCTTACTTTCATCGATTTCATATCCTGCTTCATATCTTCCTATCCAAAATCCTCCATTTGTATACACACTTTTTAGCATATTTCGATAATCAACTGAATATGTTGTTCCATCTGTATCGGTATCTTTATAATTTGAATTTGAATAATCTGCTGTATATGCTTTTAAACAATCTCTTATTTTTTCCCATTCATCAACATTTTGTGGTTTATTTGCTCCATTATTATTATAAGCTGTATTATCATATATTGTTGTTGGCACTTCCACCCAAACATATTCATTACCATATCCATCAGTTATAACTAATCCATCATCAATAGAATCTTCTCCAGCAATTTTTGTTGGTGCAAAACCTTCTGGTAATGTAACACCTTTATATGATGTCTTTTCTGTATTCATCAAAGCTTCTGCCTGTGCTAACTTTCTTTGCTCATCTTCATTGGCAATTTCTGTTTTCTCCTTTGCTTCTGCTGCTCTATTTAGTATTCCATTCTGACCTGTTAGCATACTTATACTAATGCCGTGCCAAAATTAACAAAACAATTATCGTCACA